>JAZDMF010000320.1:0-4400 GCA_043801235.1 Bacteroidota bacterium
CCATGGCAGGAATCCCTACTGAAGGTGTTCCCATGGCAGGACTTCCAACTGAAGGTGTTCCCATGGCAGGACTTCCAACTGAAGGTGTTCCCATGGCAGGAGTTCCCGCTGAAGGTGCCCCAACTGAAAATGTTCCAACTACAGGTGTTCCCATGGCAGGACTTCCAACTGAAGGTGACCCAACAGGTGTCCCCATGGCAGGACTTCCAACTGGAGGTGTCCCGACTGAAGGCGGATTTACATTCAGGGGGGGTGGAGTAGCAGGCAATTTCATTGAAGCTTCCGGAATATTATATGTTTGATTCTGTTGTATTCCCTGTGGTTCTGGATAAGATCCCTGATTTTGTGATGTATTTGGCATCTGCTGCCAATTGGCGCCAATTGGAAACATTTGGTTGAATGCCGGAAATGCTCCGTATGCAGCTGTATTCCCAAAACTTGCCATTCCCGATCCCTGAGTACTTGAAAAACCGGGATCAGAAGGCGCAGGAGGTATTCCGGATGATTGAGGAAATTTTTGAGAAGAATTTGGATCACTATTCCCTTTATCTGCAGGATCCTGCGCCGGATTAGTATTGGCTGGTTCCAAGGTTTTTAAATTAATTAATAAAAATATGTTGTTTGTTTTGCCCCAATATTCAGCCAGGGCGGAATTTTATGGATTACATTCAAGATTGTGTTCACCCTTTTCATCGCATACGACCGAAAAAGAATGCTCTTTTCTGTCCGTTCCGCCAAAAAAATCCGCAAGACTTATTATCGTCGGATCAATGGCAGTCATATTTTTGGAAAGATATATGTTCGCGCCTTTCATTGGAGCGTTATCGAGGAAAATATTTGCCCGCGCAGACGGATACATAAACAAAATTCTCACTTCGTCCCCGATTTTTTCCTCACCACTCGCATCCAGCGCGGCAATTTTTTCTGAAATGATATGATCGCTTCTCACGGGATCAGCGCTACTCTCAGCGAAAAAATGCACATAAATTTTATTCAGTGTTTGAACTTTATTTAATGGATCGTAAATAAAAATATTATATGTAAGGCTATTTCCCAGCGGAAATGTAATTTCGTTGCTTCCTTTTTGTATTTTTTTTTCATCTCTGTGTGAGTTTGCGTCAAAAACTTCTGCTATCAGATCTTTATCGTAATTTTCATATCCCAGGGTAAGCACATTATCAGACCCGATTTGTAGTGTCCTGAAAAGTGTTTTTTTACTTTTACAATTGACATTATTATATTCCACCACATAAAAAAATCGTTGATTTTTTTTGTATGCCATTTCCGAACAATATGTTTCTCCGTTTAAGACACTCATTTTTGTACTTTCAAACACATTCCCAACAAGATCATTCGCTTTATTTAGGTCAATATTCTGGGTAAATGAATTATAGGAAAATATAGAAACGCTGGTAACTAAAATTATAATTGCCATCACAATAATAATTTCTATAAAGGTAAATCCGTGTTTTGAAAAGATGTAATGATTATTCATAATAAAAAATTATGCGCTCATACGGGAAGCATCAACGGCTATAAGGATTTCTTCCAGTGTAGTGTGCCCCTGCATTACCGCTATAAGCCCATTCTGTTTTATCGTCATCATTCCTTCACGCATAGCTATACTCTCAACATACGACGCGACCGGATTTTCAATTATCGCTTTTTGAATCATCGGACTTACGGGCAAAACTTCAAAGATGGCAATTCTTCCTTTATAGCCAACATAATTACATTTTTCACATCCTTCACTTTTTATGAACTGCATCGAACTTAGCTGGGGAAATATCCGAAACATGTCCCGTATCGCGCTCACCTGATCCGAAGGCGGGGTATATGGTTTTTTGCAAAACTCACAATTACGTCGCACCAGACGTTGTGAAACAATGATATTAAGAGCGGCGCCGGCAAGAAACGAATCTACTTCCATGTTCGCAAGACGCTGAATAGTCCCCGAAGCGCTGTTCGCGTGTAAAGTTGAAAAAACCAGATGCCCTGTGAGAGCTGCCTGTACAGCAAGATTAGCAGTAATTTTGTCTCGGATCTCTCCAATCATGATAATATCAGGATCCTGACGGACCAGCGTCCTGAGCCCATCCGGAAAATCAAAGCCAATATCCGCGCGCACCTGTGCCTGATTTGCCCCCTTTATAATATATTCAACCGGATCTTCCAATGTTGAAATATTGTATTTGAAAGGATTGTATGTTGATAACATGGAAAATAACGTTGTGGATTTTCCTGAACCGGTGGGACCGGTCATCAAAATCATTCCATACGTTCTCGTTAAATTTTTATTAATAATTTGCAATGGTCTTCCTGAATACCCAAGCTCCTCCAGTGTTTTTGCCTTGCTCTCTTTTTCAAGCAGACGAAGCGCTATTTTATTCCCATAAATAATGGGGAAAGTACTGACACGCATATCAATTTCTTTATCTTCGTATTTGAGAATAATTTTCCCGTCCTGCGGAAGCCGCATTTCGTCAATTTTCAGGCCAGCGATTACCATAACGCGTGTTATAATGGGCTGCTGAAGATTTTTGCTGAATGTGTAGTATTCATGAAAATCGCCATCTATTCTAAATCGTACCGCAATATCTTCTTCCCTTGGTTCAATATGGATATCGGATGCGCGATATTGTTTTGCCAATAAAAAAAGATTATTAATGAGCTTTACAATATCAGGAGAACCATCTGGATTCTTCGGTAATACTTCTTCCTCTTTGAGATTAAGTTTTGCATATTCTGCTTCTTTCGTTTCTTTCAATCGCTGATTCACCGGGGTTTCAATGGTAGCAGTTTGTAATGTTGCTGTCTGATCCTGCGGAAACTGATTAGTAATCGGTTCTTGAGGAAAGAAAGCAGGATTAAGCTGAACAGGCGGACTCTCTGAGGGATAATTCATGCCCGTTTGCCCCATCATATTCCCCTGCGGATACATTTGCTGGGGTACGTTCATATCAGCTGGAATCATTCCCCCCTGGGGAAATTGCTGCTGACCCGCCCCTTGCGGATACATCTGCTGCGGCACGTTCATATTCATTGGCATCATACCGCCTTGGGAAAAATGATGCTGATCCGCCCCTTGCGGATACATCTGCTGCGGCACGTTCATATTAATCGGCATCATACCTTCTTGCGGAAAATGCTGCTCTTCTCCTCCCTGAGGAAATTCAGGTGGTGGTACGGGTAAAGGCTGTTGATTATTTTGCGGTGGGGACATTTTCTAATATTTTCAACATTAAAATCATTATATTATAGCAAAAATAAGCCCAAAAAACAAACCCCTATATGATGTTTTATAATATTTATAAATTCTTGCAAGCAGGATTTTAAAAAAATGGTCACAATGCACTGCTTAATAACATATTTCTGTTATTTTCAAACAATAATAAAGGATTTATTCAATCTGAATTCAAAAAAATCAATTATTTGTTTTATTAATGCATAAAATTGAAATTTATGAACAAAAAATGTATTCAAAAAGGATGAAATACAATAAAAAATCATATAATGTAAATCAAGTAATACATCGAACGAAACAATAATTTTATGCTTTATCAGCAATACAAAAAAGTACAGGCGAACAAAAAATACCGTTATTATATTATGGCGGGGATTATTATTTTGTTCATAGTATTTTTCTCATTTTGTTCTTTTTCCGGGACAACATATTCACTCCCTGCGAGTATTACTTTTGCGGGACAAAAGGTACCATTGGATGATCAAAAAACATACGAAAGAATTGATACCGCGTTCCAGATTTTAGTTCAGGATCAGAGAGGCCAAATTACACTCTGGCTTAAACGATTCAATAAATATCAGCCAATAATTAAAAATATTTTGGATGAAGAAAAAGTGAACGAAGATTTCTTTTATCTTGCTGTACAGGAAAGCAGTTTACTTCCCTGTACTACTTCATCCGCTCAGGCAAAAGGATGGTGGCAATTTATAGAGGGTACTGCTACCCGTTTTGGACTGACTATTAATGAATTCGTTGACGAACGATGTGATTTAGTCAGATCCACTCACGCTGCCGCGCAATATCTTAAAACGCTTCTTGGTGAAGCCTATTTTAAGGGAGACGTATTCGCGGCTATGGCTGCATATAATTTTGGCGAAACCAATGTATTACACGTTTTAAACGCTCAGGGAAATTTTCAACAAAATCATGGATATTTCAGCAGTTTTGTTAATACTGAAAATAGCTTGTATATACCAAGAATTATAGCGCTAAAAGTTATACTGCAGAATCCGGAGGAATATGGGTTTGAAACATACAGGGATTATACTCCATGGAAATTGGAAACATATCTCCTTCAGCCAAAAGATAATATAAATATAAAAGATCTCTGTAAACAGGCGGATCTGGATTTCCTCGATTTTGTCAGTTTTAATCC
>JAZDMF010000321.1:0-3617 GCA_043801235.1 Bacteroidota bacterium
TGGCAAGGGATTAAAACAATAAAAAATATAAAACATAAGAATTTATTTCTTTTATACTCCCTTCTTTTGTGGGGATTATATACCCTTACAATATATTTCTGCTTTCATTCAATAAGCGCTACAAAACATCTTTCTTTTATGGATTCATTAACAGTAATGGCACTGGGAAGTATAGGAACACTTGTACCCACTCCCGGTGGTATAGGAGCATATCAGTATTTTGTAACTCTTACATTATACAAATTATTTGATAATATTTCTGAAGCCTCGGCATTTTCGTTTGCAAATATTGTATATTTTACACAGTGGTTCATGATAAATATCGTCGGAGGTATTTCATGGATCATTTTATTTTTATCCGGTAAAAAGAAAACAGCAACAACAACATGAACACTTACGAATTCAGCCAGTCGAAAATTTTTCACTTCGGGAAAGAAGAAGATTTACTGAACCTGAAGCGCAAACTTGCTTTCTGGGGGTTTAAAGGTTTTTCAGTTGTTTTTACCAATGGCTGTTTCGATATACTTCACCTCGGGCATATCGATTACCTCTCGAAAACTGCCGACCAGGGGAAAATACTTATTGTGGGACTGAACACCGACCTTTCGGTAAAAAAAATAAAAGGGGAAAAAAGGCCGTTGAACAATGAAGCAACAAGGGCTGCCGTTCTGGCATCATTGTTCTTTGTTGATGCGGTAGTGCTTTTTGATGAGGACACTCCTTATAACCTTATCAAAACTATTTCTCCTGATGTTTTGGTAAAAGGAAGCGATTATAAAGCAGAAGAAATTGTGGGTTACGATATTGTTGCATCGTATGGAGGAAAAACGGTTACTATTGATTTTCTTGACGGATATTCAACCACTTCGCTCATTGAAAAAATAAAATCGGGCGTTTAAAAAAATATTTTTATTGAAATCAATCAAGTTTTTATTTATTTTAGCAATGAATTTTAATTGAATGAAACGGTTTTATCTATACATGGCAGTTGTTATTACAGCTTCCGTTTTATATTTTTCGTGCGAAAGTTCGGTTGAAAATAATATTGACGGTACGTGGAGAATGATAAATGTGGGAGACCTGAGTCCGGATAAGTACACAGAATGGACGCTGATGGACGGGTATATTCACATGATTGAAACCTACGTAGACAGCACAAATCTCGACACATTAAATTACGGGAGTTACACTATTAAAATAAAAAGACTTACGCGTTATCTTCGCCTTTCGGAAAACAGCAAAAGCCAATGGGACGGCGATTGGAAAATTGACAAACTCAACAGCAAGTATTTGGTTTTAGTACGCGATCAGGATTATCTGGAATACTATGAGTTTGTTAAAAAATAATTCTTCTATTTTTCACTGATGTCAAAAATCAAAACCACTTTTTTTTGCCAGAACTGTGGTGCGCAATCGCCCAAATGGATGGGAAAATGTTCATCATGCAATGAATGGAATACGTTTGTAGAAGAGGTAATACAGAAACAATCTTCGACAGTATCAATAAAAAAATCACTCAAAACAAATACACCTCAGAAAATTTCGGAAATTACACTTTCTGCCGATCAGCGCATTGACACCAACAGCCAGGAACTTGACCGTGTGCTGGGCGGAGGGCTTGTACCGGGTTCTGTTGTGCTTATAGGCGGCGAACCAGGAATTGGCAAGTCAACGCTGTTGCTCCAGATTGCCTTAAATATTAAAAATGCGAAAGTGCTTTATATTACCGGCGAAGAAAGCGACCAGCAGCTGCGCATGCGCGCCGACCGCATTGGAATAAAAAATGAAAATTGCTTCATCCTTACTGAAACGTCTACTCAAAATATCTTTAACCATCTTCAGAACACGGAACCTGATATAATTGTTGTCGATTCCATACAAACGCTTACCACGGCCGTTATCGAATCGTCGGCAGGAAGTATTTCCCAGATACGCGAATGTGCTGCAGAGATGAACCGCTACGCAAAAGAAACCGCAACACCTGTTTTTCTCATAGGACATATCACAAAGGACGGAACCATTGCCGGCCCCAAAGTTCTTGAACATATGGTTGATACTGTATTACAGTTCGAGGGCGACAGGCATCATGGTTACAGGATTCTCAGAGCGACAAAGAACCGTTTCGGCTCCACTTCCGAACTGGGTATTTTCGAAATGATAAATTCAGGATTGCGCGAAGTTGCCAACCCATCTGAAATATTATTATCACAGCGCGACGAACAATTGAGCGGAATTGCCATAGCGGCTATGGTTGAAGGATTAAGGCCCATGCTTATTGAAACTCAGGCCTTGGTTAGCAGCGCTGCTTATGGCACACCACAACGTTCCTCAACGGGTTTCGATATACGCAGACTGAATATGCTATTGGCTGTTCTTGAAAAACGATGTGGATTTCGTCTGGGAATAAAAGATGTTTTCCTCAATATTGCCGGTGGCATCCGTGTTGAAGATCCTGCAATTGATCTGGCAGTTGTGTGCGCTGTGTTATCATCAGGCGAAGATATTCCCATTGATTATAAAACCTGCCTGGCTGCAGAAGTAGGACTATCAGGCGAAATACGCCCTGTAACCCGCATTGAACAACGTGTAACTGAAGCAGAAAAACTGGGATTTGAACAGATCATTATTTCCTATTACAACCAGAAAGGCCTTGAATACAGGAGCAAAGGGATTAAAATTGTTGCTGTAAGAAAGATTGAAGAGGTGTTTAAAAATCTATTTGGATAGTTAAAAAACAATCTCATTCACCGGAATCATTCTTTTAAGGTTGAAATCGAGCAACGAATTAATAAGCATGGCTTTCGAAAAATGTTTTAAATCCTGCGGCCGTATTTCTTCAGCTATTATTCTCCCTTCATCAAGCAATTGCTGGCGCTTGGTGCCTTTAAGCAAAGGATGTGCAGGTGTAACCCACGTGTTGCCATCAAA
The DNA here is from genome assembly GCA_043801235.1 of Bacteroidota bacterium. Classification (GTDB taxonomy): domain Bacteria; phylum Bacteroidota; class Bacteroidia; order Bacteroidales; family CG2-30-32-10; genus DAOQAK01. Next base: position 2,929 of record JAZDMF010000321.1, read on the forward strand.
AAATATTATGTTTGAAAAGGAAGTATCCGTGATAAAACCATTTTTCACAATCAGAATTTCATCACAGATGCAATCGTCGAGCAGGCTGTCGAAACATTCGCGGCTGGCGTATTTGAAATTATAATTAATATCGCTGGCTTCAACTAATTGCAGCGATTTTATTTTTTTTAAAAGGTAGGGGATGTACTGAATTTCATTTATTTCCTTTCCATATATCAACCGGCATTTATACACTCCCAGCTTTGCCCGCGCAGGAACAATAAGCGCAGAACGAATGTCCAGTCTCTCATTGATGCCAAGCAAAATACTCCGGCTTTCATCAACACGCTGCTGATGATACCCGATATTGCAGGGAGTACCTTTATCCAGTTTTATGGTTTCAAGTAACAGGCACATAAATTTTATCGATCATTTCCTGGTATTCTTTTTCAGCTTCGCTGTAAACTGTAATTCCGCCGCCGCTTTTATAATACAAATCATTTCCTCTTTTTTCAATAAAACGTATCATCACGCCGCTGTCGAGTTTTATGCCATCAAAATATCCAAAAATACCTGTATAATAACCTCTTTCGTAATTTTCCGATTCGGTAATAATTTCAACGGTTTTATTTTTAGGCGCCCCGCTTACCGAACCGGCAGGCAGAAGCGCCGCAATGATTGTACCGATTTTTTCATTGTACGCTCCTGAT
>JAZDMF010000355.1:0-7310 GCA_043801235.1 Bacteroidota bacterium
TGTAAATATTTACCCAAACCCAGCTAATGATAAAATTGAAATTTCATTTTATAAAAAATCACAAATCGAAATTTTAAATATTGAAGGACAACTTTTAAAAAGCATGAAAGCAAATGATACTCATGCAATAATTGATATTTCTGCTTTTGCAAAAGGAATGTATTTTGTGAAAGTGAAAAATGAAAACGGGTTTGCTGTGGAGAAGTTTATAAAGGAATGACGAATGCTGAATTGAAATTCATTGAAACTAATAAAAACTTTAAACATTATGTTTTGACTTTTTTACCATTGACCAAACTGGCTGCCATAAACCCTGCCTTGCCGGTTCACCAGCCGAAGGTTGGCAGGCAGGCATAAACCAAAGACCACTTAGGGCTTGTTAGAAATTAAAGTTTACGTTTATATTAATTATGAATATCGAATATCGAACCGCAGAATTTTGAAGTAATTAAACACTTCTACATTCGCTATTCAGTATTCATTATTCGATATTTTAAAGTTTAAAATGATAATGTTATTTATTAACAACTGCTTAGTGTCAATAAAGGAATTAATGAAAGAATAATTCAGTTGGCAGTCAACAGTTGCCTATTATACATACTTAAGGAATAAAATGAAAAAGCTACCCGGAATTCAACTCGTTTTAATTTGCATTTTAATTTTTTCATCGGCAAAAGCCCAGTGGCAGCAAACCAATGGCCCGTATGGAGGACTTATTAATTGTTTAACTGTAAGCGGAACAAATATTTTAGCAGGAACCGATAAAGGCGGTGTATTCATGTCGGCTGATACAGGTGTAAGCTGGACTGCAGTAAACACAGGCGTGACGTATCCATATTCTTCTGTTCTGTCATTTGCCGTGAACGGCTCAACAGTTTTTGCAGGAACCTACAATGGAGTGCTGTTATCTATTGATAATGGCACAAGCTGGAGCACGGCGAACACAGGTTTAACAAATTCCTATGTGCGCTCATTAGCAGTAATCGGAACAAATATCTTTGCAGGAACAATGGGAGGAGTGTTTTTATCTTCCAATAATGGCGCTAACTGGACTGCAGTAAATACAGGTCTGACAAATATGTACATTTTGTCTTTAACTGTAAGCGGCACAAATATTTTTGCAGGAACAGAAGGCGGCGGAGTGTTTATGTCGGGCAATAACGGAGCAAACTGGACTGCTGTGAATACAGGCCTTACTAATTTTTATGTGAATTCATTATGCATCAGCGGAGCAAATATTTTCGCAGCTACAAGTGGGGGCGTATTTTTATCCACAGATGACGGCGCAAACTGGGCGCCAATGAATACGGGCCTGACGAACCAGAATGTTAATGTGATTTCAGCAAACGGAACAAATATTTTTGCCGGTACCAGCAACGGCATGTTCTTATCGGAAGATACAGCCGCAAGCTGGACTGCCGTGAATACGGGCTTTGCATACCCTTTTGCCTCTGTTCTTTCAATATCTGCCATCGGAACAAATGTTTTTGCAGGAACAAGCGGAGGCATTTTCCTGTCAGTTAATAACGGCACAAACTGGTCTTCAGCGAATACAGGCCTTGCCAATACATACGTCCGGTCATTGGCAGTGAGCGGAACTAATATTTTTGCCGGTACGAACAGCCGGGGCGTTTCATTGACAATAAACGACGGCACAAGCTGGACTGCTATGAATACGGGGATGACAAATTATTATGTAAATTCATTGGCAGCAAGCGGAACAAATATTTTTGCAGGAACCGATAATGGTGTTTTTTTATCATCAGATACAGGTGTAAACTGGACTATAGTCAATACAGGATTAACAAATCAATATGTTCATTCATTGACGGTAAACGGAACCAATATTTTTGCCGGGACCAGCGACGGAGTATTCCTGTCGGCCGATAACGGATCAAGCTGGACAGCGTCAGGCCTGGCGGGTACTTATATTACTTCGCTGACTTTTGGCGGAACTAATCTTTATGCCGGTACTTTTTCCGGAATTTACAAATCAACCGACAATGGTACTAACTGGAATGTAATGAACACCGGATTGACCAATACTTCGGTCAATGCAATAGCTGCAAACACAACCAGTGTTTTTGCCGGAACCGATGGAGGAATGTTCCGCTCAGCGATCAGCGGCACCAGCTGGACAATGGTGAATACAGGTTTGACGAATCTGTACGTTTATGCATTAGCAGTGGACGGGACAAATATTTTTTCAGGCACTCTTAGCGGCGGAGTCTTTTTATCAGCAAATAACGGCACAAACTGGACACCTGTAAATGAAGGGCTGGATATTAATGAAATCCGCACACTGGCAATTGGTAATTCCGACATATTTGCAGGTTCTAATGGCGGGGGTGTATGGAAGCGGCCGTTATCAGATATTATTACTGACATTGAACAAATAAAAGAAGAATCCATTATATTGCTTTATCCAAATCCGGCAAATGATAGAATTGAAATCATATTCCCAGAAAATTCACGAATAGAGATTATAGACATTCAAGGACAGCTTATTGCAAGCTATAATTTTTCAGAAAATCATGCAACCATTAATATTTCTGCATTTGCTAAAGGAATGTATTTTGTTAAAGTGAAAAATGAAAACGGAATTATTGTTAAGAAATTTATAAAGGAATAACGAATTCTAAATGAAATTCATGGAAATTGATTGAAACTAAAAAAGAGAATTCAGCGTTGAAATGGAGAATGGGTGAAGGAGGGAATACCTGTCAGCGTCTGTGAAGGATTGGGGGATGGCGACCTGACAGCGTATGGGTAGGCGGAAGAACGGGACTTATGGATTTGAAATTTATAGAAACAAAAAAAAGCAGAATTCAGAATTGAATTTTAGATTTTACAAATGAGTATTGATTAATGACAAAATAAAATTCAATGGAAACGTTGATAAAAGAATAATTTAGTTCACAGTTAGCCTTTAACATCTCAAAAAATATAAATGGGAAAATTATTCAGTATTCAACACATATCAATTTGCATTTTGCAATTTGCATTCGGCATTTTAATTTCTTTATCAGCAAACGCCCAGTGGCAGCGAACCAACGGCCCATACGGCGGTTCAATAAAATGTTTTGCCATAAGCGGAAATAATATTTTTGCCGGTACGTATTGCGGGGTTTTCCTGTCAACAGATAATGGCGCGAACTGGAAATCGGTAAGCAATGACCCCACAAAAATTGCCGCAGTGAATGCATTAGCTGTTTGCGGAACAAAAATTCTTGCCGGAACAGATCTGGGCCTGCTCGTATCCGCTGACAGCGGCGCTACCTGGACGCGGGCCGACAGCCTGCTTTCCTCCGGAGTTATTTCGCTGGCGGTAAATGGCACAAATATTTATGCAGGCACCCGTGGCAGCGGAATATTTTATTCAGCGAACAGTGGCAAAAGCTGGAAAGCCATCAATGAAGGCTTGTTGGACCCGGAGCTTAAAAAAAAGGGAGTGTCGAAAACTTTTGTGAATACAATAGTGGTCTGCGGAAAGAAATTATTTGCAGGAACAAAATACGATGGCGTTTACCTTTCGGTGAACAATGGCGAAAGCTGGGTTGCTGTAAATAATGGACTGGCAAATAAGCATGTCAACGAATTAACAGTAAGCGGCACAAGTATTTTTGCAGCAACTGAAAATGGTTTGTTCTTATCAACCAATAATGGCACGAACTGGAAAGCAATAAACAAAGGGCTGTTAAATAAAGAAGTATATTCAGTGGCCGTGAACGGAACAAATATTTTTGCCGGGACCTGGGGCGGCGGAATATTTAAATCGGCTGACAATGGCGTCAGCTGGACCGCAGTCAATAGCGGGTTGACAGATACGATTGTCAGTGCACTGGCAATAAAAGACGCAACTGTTTTTGCAGGTACTTTTCATAACGGTATTTTCAGTTCAGCTAATAATGGCGCTGACTGGAACGCATGCAATAATGGATTGGTAAATACATATGCCAATGCCTTGGTTGCAAGCGGAACAAATATTTTTGCAGGAACTGCAGGCGGAATATTTTTGTCATCCGATGAAGGCGCCAGCTGGACAGCAATGAACAACGGACTTACAAATAAATCTGTGCTTTCATTAGCTGTATGCGGATCAACTGTTTTTGCAGGAACAAACGGTGGCGGATTGTTTTTATCGAACGACAACGGAGCCAGCTGGATCCCTACTAATGAAGGATTAACGAATAAATATATCAGGAAGCTGGTGGTGTCCGGCTCTGATTTATATGCATGCTGCGGAAGCGGCTTATTTCTGTCCGCCAATAAAGGCGCCAGCTGGACGGCACTTAATATTGATTTTAAATATAAGTATGTTGAAGCTTTGGCTGTCAGCGGAACAAATATATTTGCCGGAACCTGGGGCATAGGTGTTTTATTTTCCGGCGATAAAGGCACAAGCTGGACGAAGGTCAATAAGGGATTGGCCGATACCAATGTCACTTCATTGGCAGTCATCGGTACAAATGTTTTTGCAGCAACATCCAATGGAGTTTTTTTGTTGTCGGATAATAATGTGAACTGGAAAGCCGTGAATACAGGGTTGAACAGTACATACATCCGTTCGTTGACTGTAAGCGGAACAAATATTTTTGCAAAAACCAGCGATGGACTATTCTTATCAACCAATTATGGCGCAGTTTGGACCGAAGTTAATGATGAATTGAAAAATATCGGGCCGATAAATTTCATTATAAGTGGGAAAAATGTTTATGCCTGTTTTTTATTTGGAGGCGGAGTATGGAAAAGGCCGTTGTCGGACTGGATAGGGAAATAGGGATAGTTCAGTCCGCAGTCTTCAGTTTGCAGTTTGCAATCGGTAGCCTGCTGAGGAATTTGACCAACATGAAAATTCAAAAGAAATGTAAAATGGAATAAACATAAATACAAAACGATGAAAACACTTTCTAAAATGATTCTAATATTATTTGCAGTCCTATTCAGTTTTCAATTGTTTTCGCAAACAGAAAATTCAGCTGTTGTTTCGGCCGACAGGATGAATGTTTTTTATATAGGGATCGACAATCCTGTATCCATTGCTGTGCCGGGTGTTACAAATGACAAAATAAAAGTATTTATTAAAAATGGAAGTATTACAGGCAGTGATGGTAGTTATATTGTAAAAGTTGACGCGGACACGGAATCAATAATTTATGTTACGGCAGAAATAATGCCGGGAGAAATTAAAGCTGTCGGGAGCGATACATTCAGAATACGGAAAATTCCCGATCCCACACCCTGCATCGGCAATTATTGCACTACCAGTTTTAATATCAGCAAAGCGGAACTAATGAAAAATGCAGAGGTAAGCATTTCGCTGAACCTGCCTTTTGAATTAAAGTTTGAAGTTGTATCATTTACTTTTACATATATGATAGAAAAGGATAGCACACTTGTTATGAAAAAAAATACCGGAAATAAATTCAGGCAGGATATGATAAATGATATAAATAATATGGAAGATGGCGACAAAATATATATTGAAGACATTAAAGCCAAAGGTCCTGATGGAACAGTAAGATCTCTTTCTGCAATGAATATTACTATTAAGCTTCTTGAAAAAAAGTAAATAAATGAAAGATGCATTACGGAATTTTAATACAGGAACATGATTGTTTTTTTATAGCAAAACAGTATTGAAAATCCATATAATAATAAAATATTAACAGATGAAAACAATAAAATTATTCCTGTTATTAGTTCTTATTTCCGGTTCAGGTTTTGGACAAGCTAATTTTAAAATGGAAAGCCTTAAAACCTTTGCAAAAGCATATGGATATGTAAAATATTTCCATCCAAGCGATGAAGCCGCAAATATTGATTGGGATAATTTTGCTATTTACGGTTCTGATAAAGTTGAAAAGTGTGAAACAAAAGAACAACTTCTTAAAACACTCAACAGCCTCTTTCTTCCTATTGCACCGTCAATAATATTTTATTATACCGAAGAAAATGTAAAATTCAATGATAGCACAATAACCCCCGCTAAACTTAATAAATATAAAACAACTTATTGGCAACATTTGGGAGTAGGCTTAGGAATGAAATATCAGAATGGAATATATAAGAGTATTCGTGTAAATAGAAAAACCACAATTGAAAAAACATCTTCTGAATCTTATGGATTTGGTAACCTTATGACCTATTTAGATGCTAAGAAATATAAAGGGAAAACAATAAAACTTACCGGAAGTGTCAAACTAATTGATGATTCAAAAGGCACAGGTCATTTGTGGCTCAGAGTAGATAAACCTGATTCTCAAATTGGGTTTTTTAATAATATGGATGATAGCCCGATCACTGAAAATGTTTGGAAAAAATATGAAATTACAGGAGAGGTTGATTCAATGGCCGTAGGTATTGCATTAGGTTGTTTTTTAGATGGAAGTGGTGAGTTATTGGTAGATGATATGCAACTTTTTTATAAGGAAAATGAAAAATGGATTGAAATACCGATCAAAAATAGTGATTTTGAATCAGAAGAACTTGGCGTTTCAATGAAAGAAAAAACATGGATATACCGTGGAGATGAATATGAAATTAAAATAGTAAATGTAGATAGTTTTGAAGGAAAAAAGTGTGTGTCAATAAAGGAAAACATTACTACTGAAACAATAGTGGGAAAAAAAATATTTGATTCTGAACCTGCAATCGGAGAAGTCATCAACAAAAATATTGGCAGTGGAATTTCCTGCATCATTCCATTAGTGCTTTATTGCGATGAATCGAACACCTATCCTGAATCGGACAAAAATGAATCAGATAGCCTTCTTAACACTGTAAATACAAGTGATGTAGGCTTATTATCTGTCAGACTTGGAGATATAATTATTGCATGGAATGTTTTTCAGCATTTTTTCCCTTATTTTGATGTCGCAAAAATAAATTGGGAAACTGAATTAGAAAAAGCATTACTCAAATGTTATGATGATAAAGATGAAAATGATTTTTTGATTACACTTCAGGAATTCACCGCACCATTGAAAGACGGACACATTCGTGTTTTGGGCGGATCTGCGAAATCTTATATTCCTCCGGTTGCATGGGAGTTTATTGAAAATAAATTAGTTATAACCAGGGTTTGTGACAACAATTTAAAGCTGAAAATTGGAGATATTGTCACGCAAATAAATGGGATTACACCGGAAAAATATTTTGAAAATATCGAAAACAGAATTTCTGCAGCCACTCCGGGATGGTTGGCTTATCGGGCTAATATGATGACACTGGCCGGAGATAAAGATACCAAATTATCAATAGTTGTTAATAATGATACTATTGAATTAATCCGTGAAAAAGATCTTTAC
>JAZDMF010000369.1:0-6178 GCA_043801235.1 Bacteroidota bacterium
CCAAAAACAACAGCCAATGTTGTTATTGAAGCCATCATTAAAAATATTAACAGCGAAACCCTTACGAATAAAGTTAAAGAAACTGTTGTCATTGAAGATGTGAAACCCGCTGTCAGGTTCATCGGTACCGGAGTGATAATGCCCACTTCCAACGGACTCCTTCTTCCCTTTGAAGCCGCCAACCTGAAAGCAGTAGATATAAAAGTTACAAAGATCTATCAGGATAATATCCTTCAGTTCCTGCAGGTAAACAGTCTTACAGGACAGTATGAACTTTCGAGAGTAGGCAAAACAGTAGTTAACAAAACTGTTCCCCTCACCGACGTTGTGGATTATAACAAATGGAACCGTTATTCCATCGACTTATCAGAACTGATTACAACAGAACCCGGAGCTTTGTATATTGTAAAGCTCAGCATTAAAAAAAGTTATTCAGCCTATCCGTGCGATGAGGTTTCGGATGACGAAGATGATGATCTGACGCTGACAACATGGAACGACATAAATGAAGATGAAGATGACTGGTACTACGAAAACAGTTACTACGATGATTATTATGATGATTACGGGTACTATTATTACAACTGGAGCGAAAGAGATGATCCCTGCGGCAAATCATACTATAACGGAAAATCGGTAACCCGCAACGTGCTTGCTTCCGACATTGGGATTGTAGCTAAGGCGGGTTCTACAAAAAAAATGAGTGTGTATGTCACCGACATTGTATCAGCCGAACCCATGCCGGATGCGGATGTTGAATTTTACGATTATCAGCAGCAACTGCTTGGCAGTGTAAAAACCGGCAGCGACGGAATGGCCGTTATGGAGTTAAAAAGAAAACCTTATGTCATCATCGCAAAAAAGGATAAGCAGAGCAGCTACCTGAAAGTACAGGAAGGGTCTTCACTATCGCTGAGCAGTTTCGATGTGAGCGGCGAAACCGTTCAGAAAGGCATCAAGGGATTTATCTATGGAGAGCGCGGAGTCTGGCGTCCCGGCGATTCACTGTTCCTTACTTTCATCCTTGAAGATAAAGAAAAAGTCCTGCCCGAAAATCATCCGGTCACTTTCGATCTGATAAATCCCAGCGGACAAATCGTTAAACGAACAACAAAAACTACTGCTGTCAACGGTTTCTACGATTTCAGAACCTGCACCGAAAAGAATGCGCCTACCGGCAACTGGCAGGCAAAAATGAAAGTTGGTAATATTGAATTTACAAAAGAACTGAAAATAGAAACCATCAAACCAAACAAACTTAAAATAAAACTCAACTTTGAAAAAGACTATCTGGTTACCGATGATAACAGCACAGGCACCCTTAAAGTAAACTGGCTCACAGGCGCCATCGCCCGCAATCTTAAAGCAGAAGTAAACCTCACTTTGTCAAAATCGGCCACTACTTTCAAGAAATATCCCTTGTACACTTTTGACAATCCTGTCTCCGGATTTTCCTCGGAGAACATCTCCATTTTCAGCGGAAAACTTGACAAAACAGGCACTGCAACCATTACGCCGGATATTAATATCACCTCATCTGCTCCGGGTGTTTTAAAAGCCAATTTTGAAACCATTGTGTACGAAGCCGGCGGTGATTTCAGCACCGATAATTTTTCAATGTCATACCATCCTTATAAAACATACGCAGGCCTTTATGTTCCCGAAAATAAAAACGGGGACAAAATGCTATATACCGATAATGCATACAGCCTGGGCTTAATCAATGTTGACTATAACGGTAACCTTGTTTCCAACAGTAAACTTAAAGTTGAGGTATACAAACTGTTGTGGAGATGGTGGTGGGATAACTCCGAAACCACATCTGAAGCCAGCTTTACTTCAAGTTCATATAACAAACTTATCGATTCGGTAACTGTTTCAGCGACTCAGGGAACAGGAACTTATTCCTTCAAAGTGGAAGATGATGACTGGGGAAGATACCTGATACGTGTTACCGATAAGGCTTCAGGACATATAACAGGGAAAATTGTTTATGCCGACAGTTACGGCTCTTCGCGCACTTCCGATAACAAGCTGGCAGCTACCATGCTTACATTCACTGCCGATAAAGAAACATACAAAGTTGACGACAAAGTCAAGCTGACCATACCTTCATCTGAAGGTGGAAGAGCTTTAATCACATTGGAAAGCGGCACAAAGGTCCTTGATTCCTATTGGACTGAAACCGAACAGGGCAGTACCGAATATGAGTTTGATGTGACAGCTGAAATGGCCCCAAACTGTTATGCTTATGTTACACTCATACAACCACACAACCAGACACTGAACGATATGCCCATACGCCTGTACGGCGTCATTCCTATCTCTGTTGAAGATCCGTCAACGCACCTGAAACCAAAAATTGTGATAAGCGACATCCTTAAACCGGAACAGGAAGCAAGCGTTGCCGTTGCAGAAGAAACCGGGAAAGCAATGACATACACCATTGCCGTTGTTGATGAAGGATTGCTTGACCTTACACATTTTGATACGCCCGACCCCTGGTCAACATTTTATGCGCGGGAAGCATTGGGAGTAAAAACATGGGATCTTTTCGACATGGTTATGGGCGCATATTCCGGCGAACTCGACAGGATATTAAGCATCGGAGGTGATGAGGATGCCGTAGACAAGGGAAGTCTGAAAGCCAACAGGTTTACTCCGATGGTGAAATTCCTCGGTCCTTTTGAACTCAAAAGCGGGGCTTACAAAATTCATACTTTTAAAGTACCTCAGTACATCGGATCTGTCAGAGTTATGGTTATTGCCGGCGACAAGGGAAAATACGGTAATGCGGAAAAAACAGTAACTGTTCGTAAACCTTTGATGGTGCTGCCCACACTTCCCCGAGTGCTAAGTCCCGGCGAAACAGTTACAGTGCCGGTAAATGTTTTCGCCATGGAAAACTATGTGAAAAATGTAAGCGTGCAGATTATTCCTGACACAATGTTTACCGTAACAGGCGGAACTACAAAAAGCATCACTTTCGCTGCTGTAGGAGACGAGATTGTGAATTTTGAAATGAAAGTGAAAGATGCCGTTGGCGTTGGGAAAATAAAAGTAATTGCTGTCAGCGGTTATGAAAAAGCAACCTATGATATAGAGATCGATATCCGGGTACCCAATCCCAAAGTAGTGAACGTTCTTGATACAACATTATCATCAGGCATTTCATGGAATAAATTAGTTAACCTGATTGGGATTGCCGGCACAAATAAGGGAGTCATAGAAATGTCATCTGTGCCACCGCTGAACCTTGAAAAACGCCTTGACTACCTGATAGAGTACCCGCACGGATGCATCGAACAAACAACTTCCGGAGCGTTTCCCCAATTGTATCTTTCCGACCTGCTTGAACTTACTGCCAAGGAAAAAACATCTATTGAAAAAAATATGAAAGCTGCCATCAAGTCATTAAATAATTTCCAGCTTTCATCCGGAGGTCTTGGCTACTGGTCAAGCTCTGAAAAAGCTGATGAATGGGGAACAAGCTATGCAGGACACTTTATGCTTGAAGCCGAACAAAAGGGTTATGTATTACCTGTCGGTTTTCTTACATCATGGAAAAAGTATCAGAAAGCAAAAGCCATTTCATGGTCTTATAACAGTTATCTTTTCAACGATGACCTGAACCAGGCATACAGGCTGTACACTCTTGCCCTTGCGAAAGCGCCCGAACTGGGTGCTATGAATAAGCTATATGAAACCAAAACAATATCAGTTCCTGCAAGCTGGCGCTTAGCGGCAGCGTACCAGTTAGCCGGCAAACCGGAACTTGCGCTGAAAATAATTGCCACGACCGGTACAATCATGAAAGAGTATAAAGAATCATGGAATACATACGGAACAGAAATACGCGATAAGGCAATGATCATAGAAGCACTTTGCCTGATGAAGCTGAAATCAAAAGCAATCACGCTGGTGAAAGATGTTTCTGCTAAATTATGCAGCGATGACTGGTTAAGCACTCAAACCACGGCATACAGCCTTATTGCTCTTTCAAAATATACAGGGGCTTCAGCCAGTTCCGGTGTAAGCTTTTCATACAGTATTAATAATGCAACTGCTGTTTCAAGTACCAGTAAAAAATACATTGTAAAAATTGACATAGGAATCAAAAACAGCGATACCCAAGAGAAAGTTCTGATAAAGAATACGGGAACAAACATACTGTATGCGCGAATCATCACACAGGGTATACCATCAACAGCCGACAAGACCTCGGCGCAGAATAAGTTAAAACTTTCAGTAGCTTACAAGGACATAAACGGAAAGAAAATAGATATAAGTGAAATTGAACAGGGTACTAATTTTATTGCTGAAGTAACCGTTACAAATCCTGGGAGCAACGGTACATACAAGCAACTGGCCCTTGTGCACATGTTTCCATCCGGATGGGAAATATTTAATTCGCGCATGAGCGAGTACGCTGAAACTGCTACCACGGCATCGGTATACACATACCAGGACATAAGGGATGACAGGGTTTATACTTATTTTGACCTTCTGCCGAATAAATCGAAAACGTTTAAAATTATGCTGAACGCCAGCTATCTCGGCAAGTTTTACCAGCCTGCCGTGTACTGCGAGGCCATGTATGACAATACAATCAATGCAAGGGTTCCGGGTTCGTGGATTGAAGTTGTGGAAATGGCGGAATGAATAAACCTGTGAACATTTTTTCTTTTTATGATGTATGACCTGAAGTTGGGGTTTACTTTCCTGAAATTTTTAAAAAAGTATTTTAAAGATTTCATTGACTATTTGAAAACACATGGTAAAAAGAAAAAATTCATTCTGAGATTTTCCATTTTAATCTTTCTGATATTTTTCTGGTTTTCTTTTCCCCGGCCTTTGTTTAACGACCCCTATTCAACATTACTGCTTGACCGCAACCTTGAACTTCTCGGTGCTAAACTTGCAGGCGACGAACAATGGCGCTTTCCCGAATCGGAAAAAGTTCCTGAAAAATTCAAAAAAGCCATACTGTCATTCGAGGATCAGTATTTTTATTATCATCCGGGAATCAATCCCGTTTCCACATGCAGGGCTTTGTACCAATACATTTCTGAAGGAAGAATTATCAGCGGCGGCAGTACTTTGACAATGCAGGTGATCCGCCTTTCGAGAAAAAATAAAAGCAGAAACATTTTTGAAAAAATGATTGAAATGTTCTACGCATTTCGCATGGAATGTTCTTACAGTAAAAGCGAGATTCTTGCCCTGTATGCTTCGCATGCTCCGTTCGGAGGCAATGTTGTAGGCCTGGATGCTGCATCATGGAGGTATTTTGGTGTTGATGCCGGTAAACTGTCGTGGGCGCAGGCAGTCACTCTTGCCGTATTACCTAATAGCCCTGCCCTTATTTACCCCGGGAAAAATCACGAAAAACTTCTTGCAAAAAGAAATAAGCTGCTTGTTAAATTATATAAAGAAGGGGAATTTGACCAGGCTACACTTTCACTGGCATTAAGCGAACCTCTTCCCGAAAAGCCCTATCCCCTGCCACAAATAGCTCCGCATTTGCTGGTACGCGCCGTGCAGGAGGGCAATAAAGGAATAAAAATCACATCGACTGTTTATCTTCAACTGCAGGAGAATGTGAATAAGATAATAGAACTTCATGAAAAAATTCTTGAAGCCAATGAAATACACAATGCCGCTGCTCTGGTTCTTGATGTAAACACGGGCAGTGTACTGGCATATACCGGAAACACAGGCAGCGATGAAAAAAAAGAATACAGTAACGATGTTGACATTATCCTTTCTCCGCGAAGCACTGGCAGTATTCTGAAACCTTATCTGTATGCAGCCATGCTGAATGACGGCCTGCTGCTTCCGACAACCCTGGTACCTGATATTCCCATGCAATTAGGCGGATTTATCCCGGAAAATTACAACCGTACTTACGACGGAGCAGTACCCGCAAAAAGAGCTCTGGCACGGTCGCTGAACATACCGGCAGTTAAAATGCTGCAAAGCTATGACTATAATAAATTTTACAGCCTGCTGAAAAAACTTGGAATTACAACACTCACAAAACCTGCCGATCATTACGGGTTATCGCTTATACTGGGCGGAGCCGAAGCCAGCCTGTGGGACCTTGCAGGAATTTACGCATCCATGGCACGAACACTCAATCATTTTAACTTGTACGGAAAATACAACAAAGATGATT
>JAZDMF010000384.1:0-10310 GCA_043801235.1 Bacteroidota bacterium
TTCTCGTCTCGGGGGGGGGCGCGGCCCCCCCCCCCCCCCCCCCCCCCCCCCCCCCGCCTCTCCCCCCATTGAAAATAAAAAATGTCATTCCGAATGTAGTTCCGAAAGTTTTCGGAACGGAATGAGGAATCTTTTACATTATATACATCAGTTGTTGTTGAATTGAGAATAAATGCCCCCCACAAGGTTTTCATAAAGTTATTGCCCATTTTAACAACACAAATAAAAACAATTCAGTTTGAGTAGCACTTCAAAAAAAGATTCCTCCATTTGCACCTATTTCTAAAATATCGTATATTTGCATATAGAAACAACTTTATTCTATTTTGACATATTAACTTTAAAAAAAGTTTAAACTTTTATACATCAACCAAATAAAAAAACAAAATCCCCTTCTCCCCTTGCTTGCAGAGCCTGTCCCGACGAAAGGAGGGAGGGGAAAAAAAAGAGAGAGTAAAAGAATAAAACATCATATATAAATGAAAATATTTTTACACCTTATTACATTCCCGTTTTTCCTTTCCCTGTTCTTTACAGGCTTGTCATATAAGTGTTACAGCCAGGTAAACCCTGACGATATAGCTGACTTGCAATTATGGCTTAGGGCTGATTCTTTAGTTGACACAACTGCCACAGGAAGTTTGGTGACTCAATGGAATGATAGTCGGGGAATACCTCTTTTCGTTGACCAATCAAATTCAACCTTTCAACCAAGCATTCAATATAATGCCATAAATGGTTATCCTATTATATGTTTCGATGGAGGTGATGATTTTCTATCTACAAGTAATTCTGCCTCTTTAGCACTATATTCTGGCGGAAGCATTTTTGTTGTTTTTAAATCGACCGATGCAGTTGGAGGTATTCTAAGCAGGGGTGTTGATAGCGGCACTTATTTTGGGTGGGTTTGTTCTATTGGCCAATGGGATGCTAATAATAATGGATGTTTTTTTGTATTTGGTTCTTTAGGTAATGCTGCAAATGCAACTGGTACAGTAATAGCTGATGGAAATTTTAAAATATATGAAATTGTTCATTCTTCTGTAAACGGAACTGATATTTATTTAAACTCAAATTTATTAGTTAATAAACCTTATATGCCTATTGGAACAATTACTGATGATTTTAATATTGCAAAAGGTATTGGAGGAAATGGATATAATTATTTTGTTGGAGATATTGCAGAAATAATTATTTACGACAGAGCATTATCTGATAATGAGAGAATACAAGTTGAGGCTTACATTGCTGGCAAATATTCCGAACATCCGGTAAATCTTGGCGCTGATATAATAATACCTTATGGATTTTGCAACACAACATTGAATGCCGGAAGTGGTTTTGCTTCATATAACTGGTCAACTGGTGAGATTTCGCAAGTAATTTCAGTAGACAGTTCCGGTATATACGGTGTTACAGTCACAGATAATCTTTTCGGAATCTCATCATATGATTTTATCACCGTTACTTACCCAGTTATTAATTTATATGATACTTTGCTTTGTTCAGGAAGCAGCGTGACACTTTCAACCGGGTTAGATAGTACAATCGGTTATACCTATTTATGGTCTGATTTTTCGACCGATTCAATTCTTGTTGTTTATTCATCAGATAATTATTCCGTTACTGTTACTGATGGCAATTCATGCTCTGCTGTTTCCGATACAATTGTCGTTTCAGAAGATGACTTTCCTCTTACTGCCAGCCTTGGCAACGATGATAGTTTATGTGTAGACAATACGATAGGACTTGTTGCCCCCTTTCCGCTTCCTCAAATAAATAGTTATTTATGGTCTACCTCAGAAACCACTCCTGAAATTGCAGTTGATTACCCTGGTGGCGATTATAGCTTAACTGTAACGGATGCCAACGGCTGCACTGCACGCGACACCGTAAATATTTATATTGCAGGTACAGCACCCATAGTTCATTTTGATGCTTTAACAGGTTGCTCAGGCAGTTCCACGCAATTCACAAATACTTCAAATCCACAAGGCACAAGCTGGTTGTGGGATTTTGGCGATACGGCCTCAGGGGTTAATAATTCATCATCTTTAGAAGACCCTGCGCATGTTTATGCCAGTGGCGGCAATTATTCAGTGCGGCTTACTGTAACCGATGGCATTTGCAGCAATTACCTCGACAGCATAATACATATTTCCCAAAGCCCTGTTGCTGCATTTACTGTTGGCTCAGCATGCATCAACAACCTCTATACGTTTATTGATGAAAGCACTTCCAACGAAGGCAATATTACAGGATGGGAATGGGATTTTGGAGATTTGGGCAGCACATCCGACACTTCCTCCCTGCAATCACCAACATATACCTACACTGATAGCGGAAATTTTAATGTTACCTTAATTATTATTACAGATAGTGGATGTTATGATACTATAATTCATCCTATCACTATTGTTAGTTCTGCTCCTTCACCTGGTTCTTTTACACTAATACAGCCACCCGACAGCTTTGTCACGAATAATCCTTCCGTTTATTTTGAATGGAATGCCGCAATTGGCGCAGTTTATTACAAACTCGAATATTCTACCAGTCCTCTTTTTCTGTCTGGTGTAACATCAGTATCAAATATTATCGCAACGGATACTCAGCAGAATATTGCCACAGCACAACAATATTACTGGAAGATCATTGCTTATGGTATTTGCGGCGATTCAGCTGTTTCAAATATTTACAGTTTTACTGTTTTTGATACCAGTTCAATACCCGGAATGCAATTATGGCTGATGGGCGATAGTGTTGATACGCTTAACAATCTGGTTCCCCAATGGTATGATGTAAGCGGGAACAATAATGATGTTACCCAGTCAAATACTGCTTTCCAGCCTTCATTTATTAACTCCGTTTATAGCATTTATGACAGACCGGCAATAAGTTTTAACGGCAGTTCTTCTTTTATGTCTAACACTAATCCGGTAGGCATAGCATTAAATACGGGAGGCAGCATTTTTATCGTCTCAAAATCGATTGATAATGCAGGGAACATTGTTAGCAAAATTGATGATAGTAGCCCAAATTACGGATGGACCGCGGGGCTTGGATGGTGGTCAGGAAATTATGAGGGGAACTTTTTTGTCAATGGTGCTTCAAGTTTTGAGCCAAATCCTGCAGGAACTTCCATAGCAACGGATACATTTAATATTTTTGAAATTATCCATTCTGCATCAGCTGGAACAACCATTTTTAAGAATGCAATACAAACCAATAGCAAACCATATAAAGCCATTGATAATAATGCAGGTTCTTTACTAATAGCAAAGGGTATTGTGCCAAATGCCAATAATTATTTTAGTGGTGATATTGCTGAAATTATTGTTTTTAATACTGCCTTAGGAACTACCGACAGGAAAACTATTGAAGATTACCTACATTTTAAATACGCCCCCCCCGTAAACCTCGGCCCGGATATATGGACAGATAATTTTTGCGATACCACATTAGATGCCAGTGATCGCTTTATTAGTTATTCATGGAGATACGGAGAAACCACTTCAAGCATACAGGTAAACACCGGCGATACCATATGGGTGGATGTTGTTGATGTGTTTGGATTCCCTTCAAGTGATACGGTTATTGTTCACAAGCCCATAGTAACCGCATGGGGCGACACCCTTTGCTTTGGTGATAGCACAACGCTAAATGTTGGGTTAAGCACTCCTTTTACATATGTATGGGAATGGAACGGCGACAGCACATTTACAGAAGACTATGTTATACATGCAGGGGATACTGTAAATCTTCATGTGTATGACAATTCGCCTGACAGCTGTTCGGTGGACAGGCAGATTGTAATGGTTGCGGACAGCTTCCCCACGCTTGATCTGCTTGGAAGTTCAGGCTTTAGTGTTTGCACGGGCGATTTAATTTATCCCTTATGCGATACAAGCGATATAGAAATTTACGAATGGTACGATGGCACTTCATACACCTATAATGAATATTTTACAGTTATACAAACATCAGATTTTACGCTTTCTTTAACTGCTACCAACGCAAGGGGATGTACGGTGAGCGATAATATTGCCATTGGCATACAGGGCCAGCAGCCCAATGTAGGATTTAATTTTACCTCGGTATGCTACGGCACAGGCAGCAATACTTTTGATGATACTTCAACTCCTGTCGGAATGGGGGTATTACAATATTGGTACTGGGATTTTGGCAATGGAGATATCGATACATTATTAAATCCGGCGCTCTTCTTATACTTCTACACCTCCGACGGCATATACGATGTAACTCTCACCGTTGAAACCAACCAGAATTGCTCAAAGTCAATAACACAGCAGGTTCCGGTGTATTCGGTGCCTGTGCCTGCATTCTCTCCTCTGCTGGGCTGTTCGGGAATACCTCTTACACTTACAGATCATTCCATAAGCCCGGTGGGCGATGTTGAAACATGGAACTGGAACTTTAACGACCCCAACACTCCAGGACCTGATACTTCCACGGATGAACAACCCACGCATACCTACGACAGCAGCGGCTATGACACCATACACCTTGTTGTTGTAACTGAATACGGCTGCACCGATTCCATCGACCAGCCAGTATACATACGGCCTTCACCCGATGTTGACTTCAGCTACACCAGCGTATGCGACGGCAGCCCCGTGTACTTTACCAACGAAACCGAAGAAGGGCTGGGCATTTACCAGATGTACTGGGATATTAACGGTAACATATACACAACATACAATCCTATTTTTACTTTCGACGGGGCGGGAACCTACCCTGTTACGCTGCATGTGCAATCCATCAACGGTTGCACGGTTGATTATACCGAGAATGTGGTGGTTCATGCCATGCCTGCTGCAGTGTTCACACCGCCCGACGATATTTGCCTGAGCTATCCCGACACTTTTGCCGAAAGCAGCACGGTGCTTCCGCCCGATGTTATAGCAGAGTGGGAATGGGATTTTGATGAGTTTGGCACTTATTACGGGCAAAATCCCGTTATTACTTTTGCCGCGGAAGGCGATTATCCTGTTATACTCACCGTTACTTCGGATGCAGGATGTTCAAACAGCATTACGGCCACAGTACATGTGAACCCCATACCCACGGCAGATTTCCTGCCCGATGAATATTACGGCATGCCCCCGATTACCATTACCTTTGACAACAATTCCGTTGATGCATCAACCAGTTACTGGGAATTTGGCGATGGCAACATCAGCACACTCACCGATCCGTGGCATATTTACACTACCGAAGATACTTTTACCGTGATGCTTGTGGTTACCAACAGTGCACTTTGCACCGATACCGCTTACCAGGAAATATATATCATACCTACCACGGCCGATGTGGCAGTTACCGATGTTGTTACCCTGCAGCAAGGTGAATTCCTTACTGTAAGCGCCATCATATGGAATTACGGAACACGCAAAATTTACGAACTGTACCTTTATGCCAAGGCTTCGGGCGGCACCATGTTCATGGAAAGCTGGTCGGACTTTGTGAATCCGCTGATACCCATGAATTCAATGCCTTACACCTTTAATGCGCAGTTTGCCGTACCCCCGGGGCAAAGCCTCGACTATGTGTGCGTGGAAGCGCAGATACAAAACTATATTCCCGACGATGTTCCTGAAAATAATGAAGAGTGCATTACTTTCAATAATAATTTCTCGGCATTCATTCCTTACCCGGCCCCTTCAAAAGATGAAATAAATATTGATTTTATTCTGCCCTTCACAGACCAGGTTTCTATTGACTTGTACGACATAGAAGGCCGGCTTGTGGAACATATTTATTCCGGTGAAGCTGAAAAAGGGCTGAATAAACTTACTTTTGATATTTCCAGCCTGAATATGGGAGTATACGTTTACCGGATTACTTTCAACGAGGATTTCAGGATACTGCGGTTTGTGAAGTACTGATTTCTATATTGTTTATTTGCTGAACTTCGATACGCCAGTAGGCTAATTCAGCCTGGCAGTGATTTATTTTCATTCTATTGTCAGGTTGAGTTAATCGAAACCTGACTTTGCCTTTTGTTTGGCTTCGATTGCCCCTTGATAAACCCGGGGGTGACAATACTCAGCCTGATAAATTGATGGAAAATGAACTTCCCCGAGGCAGAGCCCCGAGGTATCAAAAAGCTTTTTTTTATTTGCTTCCGACCTAAAGGGTCAGGGTATAAAACCAAAAAATTAATAAAATTTGAATTTTACCTTTAATCATCTTCCTTGTTCGCAGGGAAGACAGGAGATGGGTAAAAGAATTCGAAATTTAAATTTTATTTTATCAGGGTTTTGACGGATTTTCTCCCGACTTTGTCATTCCCGTCCGTACCGGCACGGGCTGACAGGCGGGGATAAACTAAGGATGATAATCAGACTGACATAAGGATGAAAATATTTTAGATTTGTCAGAGGTTATGATAGTATTTTGGCTGGGTTTTGTTAAATAAAATTTTCAATTTTATAAAAATCAATACTTCGGACACTTTTTTGTACTTTGGGCTACCTTGCCTGCCGGCAGGCAGGAAGCCCACTATCTACAAGGGGTTCATTAACCCAGCCATTAATGGCGGGGTTATAGCAAAACCCACTATTTACAAGGACTTTAGTCCTGAAATTGAAAAAGTGTCCATAGTATTGAAAAATGAAACTGCTGATTTTTTATTATGGATAAATGATCATTATTTTGTATATTTGTATTTGACAGACTCAAACGAAATGCAACTGCTTACCATAAGAAATGAATTGTTCTGGGATATTAAATCACCCGACGAATATAAAAATCAAAGGCTCATCATTGAACGTGTTTCTTGTTTGGGAAATCTGGATGAATTTATCGAACTCATTAATTTCTATGGTAAGGAAAATGTAATAAATGAATTAAAGCAAATAGGCTCCCTCGATCCTAAAACATTTCAGTTTGTAGTGAGTTTTTTTAAAATTGCAAAAAATCAAATGAAATGCTACATAAAGAAACCGTCGCGCCCAAAACACTGGCATTGATAAAAACTTTACAATCCGACAATTATTTTGATGATTTTTATCTGGTCGATGGTACAGGTTTATCACTTCAGATAGGGCATAGAATATCTGTTGATATCGACTTCTTTACAAGGAATAATTTTAAGCCACAGGAATTCATGGAACATTTGGAGAAGAAATTTGGATTTATTCTTCAATATATGCATCATAATACGCTTAAGGGTTTTATTGGAAATGTATTATTAGATATTTTACGCCATGATTATACATTTGTGAAAGAGCCGGTGTGTTCTGAAGGCATTAACCTGTTAAGCAAAGAAGATATTGCAGCGATGAAAGTAAATGCCATATGCGGTAACGGTACGCGTGCCAAGGATTTTGTTGACATATATTTTCTGCTGAAAGATTTTTCATTTGAACAGCTAATAAGCTTTTATTCCATTAAATATGGCTCAAGAAATGAATTCCATGCCATTAAAAGCCTGACATATTTTAATGATATTGTTGCTGAAGACTGGCCAAATGTTATCTCAGATAAAAAACTTACAATTAATAAAGTAAAACAAACTATCACCAAACACAGGAATCTTTTTTTAAATTCAAAGATCCGCTAAATACCCTAACGAAACTGGTTGTTTATGATTGACACTGACCATTATTGCACCTATACCCAATCACTTGATGCATCTGTACTAAGACAGTGATGAATCAGGAATTTTTCTTTGTAAACTCCTGTTACCGGCTTTTCCATCGGAACAGAATGTTTCCATTCACGTTTATGAAGTTTTGACACATCAGGAAACTTGCATAATATTCTACCGGATAATCGGGAAAACGAGAATCTGAATTGACACATTTTACACATTTTTTTTATATATTTGCATATAATGATAAATGTTTGGTTTCGGATAACAGTTTCGGAATAAGTAAAAATCAAAGTGCATGAATAGTCCGGAAATAAAAGAGTATATAAGAAAGCGATCCTGTTTATTCTGGTATATCCGTGAAGAAGAAAAGGAAAATATCAATCCGGTTTTCCTGGTTGAAACCATACTGAATTACGGGGACGAAAAAGATGTAAAAGAATTATTCAAGGTAATGGGGATAGAAACTGTTGCAGATATTTTTCGCCAAGCAACAAACAACCGTACCCGTATTAATTATTTTCCAGCTGTTTTAAATTTTTTCAATTTATATTTTCAACGAAATGCACCCGGATATTCTTACTGAAAAACAGATTGAATTATTGTCTCTGGTTAAGGAGTTCAAACGTGAGTTCTACCTTGTAGGAGGAACCGCCATTGCACTGCATCTCGGACAGCGGCATTGAATTGATTTTGATCTATTCAAAACCGGGGCTTTAAACCAGAAAAAAATTACAGAAAAAATTAATAAATTCAAGTTTCAGTATAAACTGATACCCCAGGAGGATGGGCAGATCCATTTATATGTGAATGATGTAAAAATAACCTTTTTCAGTTTCGGATATGACATCCCCCATCTTGTCAGATTCAATAATATTATTACTTTGCCCTCATTGCTCGATCTTGCTGCCATGAATGCTTTCGCATTAGGAAATCGGGCAAAATGGAAAGATTATGTCGACATGTATTTTCTTTTAAAAAGGCATTTAAACTTCAGGGACGTTTCTGTAAGGACAAAAGAACTCTTTGCAGAAATGTTTTCCGAAAAACTTTTCAAACAACAATTATGTTTTTTTAAAGACATTGATTACACCGAAGAGATTCAGTACCTTCAAGGATACTCGGTAAATGAAGAAGAGGTTAAAAAATTCCTCACAGATGTTGCCACAGAGCCTTTTTAATGATTATTGCTGCATTGTTCAATTGTTCGATTGTTCAACTGTTTAATTGCTTAACTGTTCAATTGTTCGATTGTTCGATTGTTCGATTGTTCAATTGTTCGATTGTTCGATTGTTCGATTGTTCGATTGTTCAATTGTTCGATTGTTCAATTGTTCGATTGTTCGATTGTTCGATTGTTCAATTGTTCGATTGTTCAATTGTTCAATTGTTCAATTGTTCGATTGTTCGATTGTTCAATTGTTCGATTGTTCAATTGTTCGATTGCTGAACAGTTGGGCTTCGATCTTTTCGTCAAGTTCACGGTTCAGCTATACAGTTTTATGCTTTTTATCATTATAATTGTCAGATTGAGTTTACCTGTCCGCCCACTGGCGGATCGAAATCTGACTCATGATTTAATTTCAAATTTTCAATACTCTGCCGGAATTTATAACTTCCGAAGAAATTTTTCCCGGTACACTTCAGCAATACCTTTTTCCAGGAGAATTGAATGCTTCCATCCCAAATTATGAAGTTTTGATACATCAAGGAATTTGCGCGGGGTACCATCGGGCATGGCAGTATTATAGGTCAGTTGACCGTTATAACCTGCAATTTTTTTTACAAGCAAAGCAAGGTCGTTAATTGAAAATTCTTCGCCTGATCCGATATTAATTATGGAGGCATCATTGTAATTCAGCATGAGAAAATAACAGGCATCGGCCAGATCATCAACATGCAGCAGTTCGCGCATGGGTTTTCCGCTGCCCCATATTTCAACGGAAGAACTGTTGTTGATTTTGGCTTCATGGAATTTACGAAGCAATGCAGGAAGTACATGAGAACTGTTAAGATCGTAATTGTCGTTGGGCCCATACAGATTCGTAGGCATGCAGGAAATAAAGTTACAGCCATATTGCTGCCTGTAGGATTCACATAATTTGATCCCGGCAATTTTTGCAAGAGCATATGCATCATTAGTAGGTTCAAGCAAACCTGAAAGAAGATATTCTTCCTTCAGAGGCTGCGGTGCCAGTTTGGGATAAATGCATGAAGAGCCGAGGAACAAAAGTTTTTTAACCTTATTAAGATATGAGGCATGAATTACGTTGGCCTCGATCATCAGGTTATCATAAATGAATTCGGCCTTGTAGGTATTGTTTGCATTGATTCCTCCAACCTTGGCTGCTGCATGGACAACATATGCGGGCTTTTCCTTATCAAAGAAATCAAAAACCTGCTGCTGGTTCCTGAGGTCAAGTTCTTCAAGGGTTTTAAAAACAAAGTTGGTGTAGCCTTCTTTAAGAAGTTTGCGGTGCAGGGCTGAGCCCACCATGCCTGTATGGCCGGCGATGTATATTTTTGAATTCTTTTCCATGATTATTATTCTTTGGTCAGACTTCGATGAACTACCATTGACGTATTTTTCTAAATAACTAACATTGAACGAAATAAATAATGAGTAATGAATAACGAATTTTGAATATCGAACTTGAATAAAACGTCATTTATATTGCTTTTTTTGTAAAAAATT
>JAZDMF010000026.1:0-11353 GCA_043801235.1 Bacteroidota bacterium
GACCCCCAGACCTTAAACGTGCATATATTATGAAACTATAGCCCAAAACAGACAAAATGAAACGTTTTATATTTTCTTTTATAACAATATTTTTGTTTCTGTTGACTGTCATTAACCATGCACAGGTGATTAACCCTGCAATCATTAATGTGCCATCGGGAACGTATATGAATGTACAAATGGATCTGTTCAACTATAACACCGGAATTGTCAATAATGCAGGCACCATAATTCTTTCGGGCGATTATTCGAATGACGGAGTTTTCAATTCCGCATCCAACAGTTTTATGAATATGATTGGACCTTTCCAGAATATTGGCGGGATAAATTCTACGACTTTCAGCAATCTTGTTATTGACGGGACCGATAATAAACAATGCAATATTAGCACAACTGTTGCCGAAGATTTAAAATTCAATAACAATAAAATAATCATCGGGAATAACGATCTTTTCCTATTATCATTGGCAACCATCACAAGCCCTGACAGTAACAAATTTATTGTAACCAATGGATCGGGTTCGCTTATTAAGGACGATGTTCCAATTGTTTCTGATTTTCTGTTTCCTGTTGGCGATGCTACAAATAGTTATAAACCTGTAACGCTTTATTATTCCGGAGTTAATGACACCTTTGCAGTACGGGTTGCACCCGGATTATTACCTGCCACTACGGCAGATAACGAATGTGTTCAGTACACATATTTTGTTAAAGAAAATAACGATGGCGGAACCAATGCTTCACTAAAACTGGGATGGAGCACAAATAACGAAGGAAGTTCTTTTGTTAGGGCGCAATCCTACATGTGGCAATATAATAATTCAAGCTGGAACATATTGCCCGGAACGCCCGGCGCTTCTTCAAATTTGCCTGCTACAAAATGGTACTACAAAACTTCGGGAATAAATGATTTTTCAGCAACTTCATACAGCTTTATTGTCAGGAGTTATTTGCCGTTAACGTTAAATTCACAATCCTCATCTCAATCAACGTGTGAAAATAATACTGTAACATTCAGCGTAACGGCATCCGGCAGCGATATTCAATATCAGTGGCAGGAAAACTGTGGCAGCGGGTGGTCTGATATTTCGGATGACCTGATATACTCGGGCGCACAGACCTCAGATCTGACTATCAGCAATGCAGGCCCGGGCATTGACGGTTGCATGTATCAGTGTATCATGGAAAACCTTCTGGATACTGTAACTTCACAAGCTGTTATGCTGACAGTACATGCAACACCACTGGCATACGCAGGACAGGACACCACTATTATGGCCGGTACCACACTTCAGCTGAATGCAACAGGAGGCTTGTTGTATCAGTGGATCCCTTCAACAGACCTTGACAACCCGAACATTCCGGATCCTATATCATCAACACTTGAAAATATTTCATATGTCGTTTTTGTAACGGACACTTTTGGTTGCACTGCTTCCGACACGATCAATATTACCGTGGATGAATCTGCTGACATTTTTATTCCGGATATTTTTTCGCCCAACGATGACGGACAGAATGATATTCTATATGTCAGGGGCCACGGAATCAAGGAACTAGATTTTGTTGTTTTTGACCGCTGGGGCGAAAAAGTATTTGAAACAACTGACATAAACAACGGCTGGGACGGAACATACAAAGGGGACAAATTATTTACAGCCGTATTTGCTTATTATATAAAAGTTTCTTTTTATGACGGGAATAATTATGAAGGAAAAGGCAATATAACATTGGTCAGATAATATAACTCATCCATATGAAAACAGTATCATTAAAAATAAAATCTGTAATATATGCAGTATTCTTTATTTGCTTTTGTTATGGGCCAATAAAATTAGCTGCACAGGATTTACATTTTTCACAATATTGTAATTCACCCTTATCATTGAATCCTTCGCTGGCAGGAGCTTTTAATGGCGACATCCGATTACTGACAAACTACAGAGATCAATGGAAAAGTATTTCAACGCCCTATAAAACATTTGCTTTTTCCGGTGACATGGGTTTATTTAGAAAAAAGACAAGAAGCAGTTTTTTAGGTAGCGGAATTTCTTTTATAAGTGATAAGGCTGGTACTTCTCAACTAAGCATAAACCAGGTCAGCCTGTCATTAGCATATCATGTTCAGATATCAGGATACAATACCTTTTCAGCAGGTATACAGGGAGGTTTTACGCAACGAAGTATAAATTTCGATAATCTGAAATGGGATAATCAATACAACGGGAATTCTTTTGATCCCAGCCTTCCTACTTATGAAGCAAATTATGACAATAATTTATTTTATTCAGATTTCGCAGGAGGCATTCAATGGACATATACCAGAGGAGAAATGTATGCCACAGCAAATAACCAGTTAAATATTAATGCAGGGGCTGCAATGTTCCATATTAATCAACCCAATATTTCTTTTTATCCATTTTCAAAAGATCTTTTGCCAATCAAAATTGTACTGCATGGAAATTCACAAATTGGTTTTAAAAATTCGAAAGTATCATTATTGCCTTCAATAATATATATTCAACAGGGACCTTTGAAAAACATTATTACAGGGGGATTTGTTAGAATTAAATTGGTTAATGAATCAAAATATACAGGTTATATTAAAGGTGCTGCTTTATCATTTGGCGGGCTTTGCCGGATTAATGATGCGATAATTCCAGTGGTGCAGTTCGAATTTGCACAATATGCAATTGGAATGTCTTATGATGTTAATACTTCCGACCTTATAAATGTAAGTTCCGGTAAAGGCGGGTTTGAAATTTCGTTAAGATTTATTAATCCAAATCCATTTACAGGGAAAACAATTTCGATTAAAACACCCAGATTTTTTAACTGAAAAACCTACTACGGCTTTCAAAAAGCATGATTTTTTTTTGAAATTTGAAATGAAATACAAAACAGAAAATTCACTGAAGGCCATTCCGGATTGATGACTTTTACTAAAAAAATATCCTGTTTTCCACATTGGGACACCTTTTGATTTTTTAGTTTTTAATTTTTGACAATAACTCACTGTAGTTTCAATATTCAATAATTTAAAAAAATAAAAAATCAAATATGCGATTCTAAAGAAGTTCACTTAAATTCTACAAAAATAAAACCCGGGACACCCAAACAAAAAACCATCGTTTCTTTAATAACCATGCTGGTTTTGCAAGAAAAAAGTCATGCGGGACACCCAAAATAAAAAATTAACTATTGATTGACGCGGGTTTCAGAGGCAAAAAATACCTTTTTGGAAAAAGTGCGGAAAACAGGAAAATTCACTGAAGGCCATTCCGGATTGATGACTTTTACTAATAAAATATCAATAGAAGCATTTTATATGCCATTTTAAAAAGACAACACGTCTAAATTGGAAAATAAGAAAATAGAATTCATTTATTGGTTTGCATATTATAATCTTGACTCACCGAGTGTAAGGTATAGAGCAAAATATCCACTTGACTTTTTCAGGGATTATAAAGGTGTTGGAAGTTATTTTGTAGTTCCGAGTTATTCACCAACAGGAATTTATTTGTTTTTAAAGGCCTATTTTTCAGCACTCTTTTTCAGAAGACAAAACTCATTAATAGTAATTCAGAGGGTTCAATCAAATTTTATATATGCGACACTATTGAAATTGCTTATTAGAATTAGAAATCAAGACACTGTTTACGACCTTGACGATGCTGATTATCTGGAGATAAACCCTAAAACAATCTATTATTTTGCAAAGCATTGTGAAAAAATATCGGCAGGTAGCAAAGAAATAGAAAAACATTTAAGCCGATTTAACCAGCAAATTATTCATACAACTTCACCTATTGTTGATTTGAATTTAGTTAAAAAGCATAAAAATTCCATTTTCAAAATTGGTTGGATTGGCGGTTTTGGCGGAGACCACAAAGACAGTCTTATTGAATTGGTATTTCCAGCTTTGAAACAACTTTCATTTAATTTCAAATTGATTATCATTGGCGTTCTTAATATAGAAGATATAGAATTTATCAAGCGGTATTTCGGTGAAAACTTGAACATAGAAATTGAAATTCCAATACGGATAGATTGGAATGATGAAAAAGATATTCAAAATAGAATAATAGCCTTTGACATCGGCATTGCAACTCTGACAAATACTCCAATGCAGTTGTCTAAATCAGGAATTAAAGCAAAGCAGTATATGAATAATGGCGTTCCTGTTTTAAGTTCCAATCTTCCGGAAAATAATACTGTAGTTGTTGATGGAGTTAATGGTTATTTTTGTTCCAACGTAAATGATTTTAAAGATAGATTGAATCAATTTTATAATATGACTAATTCTGAATATTCGAATTTTTCAAAGAACGCGAGAGAATCAATTGACAATTTTGACCATAAGAAGTATTTTGCAGCCTATGAAAAAATTTAAAAAGGCATATAACACGTGTTTTTCGTCAGGCGGGTGACGTACAAACATGGAGCTTTGTGCTTCTATTCAAGTTCGGTACTGGTTGACAATTTTGTGTTCCGAAACCCGTCCGAACGCAAGGCCCGAAAACGTTATAGCCATTATTATGAATCCTTCGGCTGGAGAAAAATATTTTTTTTTTATATTGTTCTTAAATATGTAAATTTACATTCGGAATTTCCTTGTTTTATAAAACTATAATAAACACTAATTTGAAGAAACAAAATTTATTTACATTTATTAATGCTGTTTTATTTTTATTAACAACTTTTCATCAGGAAACACGCTCGCAGCAGACAAGCATTATGACTGACATACGTGATGGCTGTATATATAAAACTGTTATACTCGGTGGTCAGACATGGATGGCTGAAAATTTAAATTATATAACCTCTGATGGCAGCTGGTGTTACAACAACGACAGTATTAACTGTGAACGGTACGGGAGGCTATATAACTGGGAAACTGCGAAAGAAGTCTGCCCTGCCGGATGGCACCTTCCTTCAAAAGCCGAATGGGATACACTTGTAATTTATTTAGGAGGAAAAGAAGTCGCAGGCTCCAAACTAAAATCTAATTCCTATTGGTATACCAAACACGATTCCATTTCAAATTATGCGCACGTTGTAGAATGCTCACACAAAAATACTGAAAAAAAACATGATTCTATTTTAATAAACAGCAGCTATTTCAGCGGACTGCCCGGAGGCGGTTATTATGCAGGCGGCATATTCGACTATGAAGGAGAGTTTGGCATCTGGTGGTCGGCAACCGGATATAATCCGTACAATGCATTTTATTTTTCTTTATTTGACACATCGACGGAAGCAGGCATCATACATCATGCTCTGAATTCAACCGGCTTTTCGGTCCGTTGTATTAAAGATTAATAATATTATCTTCATCTTTTCTTGCAAACACAAAAAGAAATCATTTTAAACCTTCTTCCTGATACAGGAAAGTTCACAGCCAATTATTAGGCAAATGTTGCCAGTTGAAAAGAAAATTATTTTTTGTAATTTTGAAAAAAAACAATGAAAAAGGTATTTTCACTTTTCCTGCTTCTGTTTTCATTTTCTCTTTATTCACAGGATGTGCAGGAAATTAAATTCTTTGCCAACGACAGCGCCTTCCAGATAAGTGATGTGAACTGTAAAAGCTTTGATTCAATTAATACGGTCACGATGACTGTGCCCATTCCAAAGAATATTGAGAATTACGATATTTTCTATATAAGCTTAAGCGCTGAGAAGAATTTACTCAAGTACTCAAGCAAGACATTCAAGCACGATGAAATTATGTCCTCACTCTTTGGAAAGGAATCAGTCAGCCTGATTCTTTATGCAACCGATGTTTCACCAAGCGAATTTAATTTCTGGGGCAATGAGATAAAATTTGAATGTAAACAGGAGAAACATACAGGTGATCCGTGGGAAATTATTGAAGTGGAGGCAAAACCAATGAACACCTACAGCACATATAACGGGGACCCATTATACTCAGGAAATGTTTATTGCAAAGGGCAATTGATTATACGGAAGACCTATTAGATGACACACCAGGCAAAAATGAACCTTACTGAGCTTCCTCCCCGACACCGGCAAAATCACAGCCATTCATGCGGCTAATGTCGCCATAAATAAAAAAAATCTTATTCCTGAAATTTTAAATACAGCTTTTTTCGCCAAGCATCCTATGGCTACGAGAGCAGCCAATACTATTGAGATCATTGACTCAATAAAACCAGAGCTGATAAAACCATATTACAAAAAAAATAATTATCGGTTTTCCGGATTATAAAGTTGATGGTGTAAAGCGCTGCTTCCTTAAAATTTTTACGCGTCATATCAACCTTGATGAAGAATTGCTGTGCATGCTTTTGAATTATTGTTTTGAATGCATCGACTCTTCTTCGGAGACAGTAGCTGTAAAGGTATATTCCATGATGATACTTTATTAAATATCAATCATGAACCCGGTATAAAGAATGAACTTGCCTTTGCCATTTCTGTTCAGCTTTCAGAAAGTTCGGAAGCTTTTAAAAATTACGGTTGCAAAATTCTTGCGAAACTAGTGTTAAGTTAAATCTAAATTAAAAGGCATGCAGAGCCTGCCTGCCCGACGAATAGGCGGGTCGAAGTATGACAACCAATGTCTTATCAGGTCATTCTTCGATACTTGCCTGACCGGCAGGCAGGAACTACCATTGACGTATTTTTCTAAATAACTAACATTGAACGAAATAAATAATGAGTAATGAATAACGAATTTTGAATATCGAACTTGAATAAAACGTCATTTATATTGCTTTTTTTGTAAAAAATTATCCCTCAGAATGACATTTGCGTCATTTTATTATTAGCCTGACACTAGCAAAAAAAATGTCATTACTTTTTTGATCATTCAGATATTATTTTTATTTTTTTTTTGATTCCTGTATTGTAATTTGGAATATAATTGAAAATTCCTCTTTACTTTGCAGCTCAATATGAATGATTATGCAGAGGGACG
This sequence comes from Bacteroidota bacterium, assembly GCA_043801235.1. Lineage (GTDB taxonomy): Bacteria > Bacteroidota > Bacteroidia > Bacteroidales > CG2-30-32-10 > DAOQAK01. The sequence continues at coordinate 6,944 of JAZDMF010000026.1, forward strand.
AAAAAAAGATACTCATTCTCGGCATGGGCAATGAAATTCTTACCGATGACGGTATAGGAATAAAATTATTGAACGACCTGAAAGAAAAATTCCCTTATGATGATGCCGATTATGAAGCGCTATCGATTGGCGGACTTGAAATTGTTGAGCTTCTTTCAGGATATAAAACTGTTATAATTCTTGATGCTATTAAAACCATGAATGGAGTGCCCGGAAGCATTTACAGATTTGTTCCCGACGACTTCAAGGCCACGCTGCACATCGATAATATTCATGATATTTCCTTCCTGAACGCTTTAAAAGTAGGCAAAAAACTTGGGTATGAAATGCCTTCGCAGATTGAAATCATTGCTGTGGAAATAATTGAAGACATGGTTTTCAGTTCGGAATTTACTCCACGCTTACAGGAGAAATATCCTGAAATACTTTCAGAAGTTTCTGAAATTGTCAAAAATATTATTTCAGCAATTAAATAAATAACTCCATATCTGCCGGCAAACAATGAGAATTTTTTATTTTTCAGGAACCGGAAATGCAAAGAAAATTGCAGAATGGATGAATCAGTTCGCCAATGAAAAGGGTGCTCCTTCCGAAGTTGTTAATATTTCCGGGATGGATACCCGCCGCATAAAACCCCTTCCCGGCGAAATGATAGGCATCATTTCCCCCACTCATGGTTTCAATTATCCTCCCCTTGTTCTGAATTTTATATTCAGGTTTCCGCGAACATCATTTAAAAATAAAATTTTCCTGATGAACACGCGTGCGGGCATGAAGCTTTCTAAATTATTCCTGCCCGGGCTGAGCGGCATTGCGCTTCTCCTTTCAGCGTTGGTTCTGCTGATAAAAGGTTACAGGATTATTGGCATGAGACCTATAGACCTTCCTTCAAACTGGATTTCTCTGCATCCCGGCCTCAAAGAAAAAGTTGTACTGTCAATGCATGAACGATGCAAACGAATTTCCTCTTCTTTTACGGATAAAATGATTTCCGGTAAAAGGAACTACCGCTCTTTGATCGATCTTCCATGGGACCTGGCTATTTCACCGATTTCATTGGGATATTATTTTATCGGTCGATTTATTCTTGCTAAAACCTTTTATGCTTCCGCATCATGCGACAACTGCATGCTTTGCATAAATCATTGCCCTGTAAAAGCAATCAAATTGGTTGATAACCGTCCCTTCTGGTCGTACCGTTGTGAAAGCTGCATGCGCTGCATGAACAACTGCCCGAAAAGAGCTATTGAAACCGCCCACGGCTTATTGACAGGAATAATGATCCTGCTGAATACTACCCTTATTGCTTTAATGTATTCCCACATTGCTGCTTACACAAATTATAATATAACAAGCGATTCCTTCCTGAATTCAATGATGCGATTTACCTTTGAAAGTATATTAATCCTGTTCTTCCTTATTTTTTCGTACCGATTGGTTCATTACCTCCGCAGGTATAAAATCTTTGAATGGATGATGGTTTATACTTCACTTACAAAATTTAAATTCTGGCGCAGGTATGAAGCACCGAAATAAACCAATCCATGAATTTTTGTACCTTTATTCAAAATATAATATCATGTTAAAAATTACGCTGCGGATAATTTCCCTTTTCAGTGTTTCCTTTTTCCTGATAAGCTGGGGAAGCGACGGACATTATGCCATCAACCATAAATGCACAGAATCTTTTCCTGCATCAATGAACTCCTTTCTTATATGGGCTGATTCCCTTGCCAGCCACGGATCGGATGCAGATGACCGCAAAAGCTGGGACCCCGACGAAAGCATGAGGCATTATATTGATATTGATGCTTATCCCGAATTTATTTCTTCCGGCCACATCCCTTCCACATACGATTCTGTTGTCAGTATTCATGGATTGACCTTTGTTGAAGATAAAGGTATACTTCCATGGGCAACAATGACCATGTACGACTCCCTCAAAATGTCATTCCAGCAGAATGACTGGCATCAGGCTATGTTGCATGCCTCTGACCTCGGGCATTACGTTGGTGACGCACACATGCCATTACACCTCACGGAAAATTACAACGGGCAAATGACTGGTCAATACGGTGTGCATTCGCGCTACGAATCTTATATGGTTTATTACTTCCTGAATTATATTACAAACTATTCAGGTGAAACGGTGAATCAAATAAGCAATGTTAACAGTTATATGTTTAATTATATATATTTCAATCAGCCCTATGTTGACAGTGTTCTTGCCGCAGATGACTACGCGCAAAACCTGGTGGGAAATGATAATACTTACCCATATTATCAGGCACTCTGGGGGGAAACTCAAAATTTCACCGTCATGCTTTTCCACAATGCTTCACATTCACTTGCAGAATTAATTTACACGGCTTGGGTTGAAGCAGGAAGTCCGGAAATGACAGCAGGAATATCAGAGCCTGACGAAAATATTTCCTGCATGATAACTTATCCAAATCCGGCATTCTCCATTTTGAATTGTTCCTTTTACTTAGCTTCTGCTGATGCGGCCGAAATATTTCTTTCAGATAATTCGGGTCAGAAAGTATTTTCATTCATAAATTCTTTTTCAAAAGGCAATAATAATAAAACCATAGATATTTCACGATTACCCGTTGGAATTTATTATTGCACACTCAAATCAAAGGATATATCCAAATCCTTTCGGATATGTATCACTCATTAATTTTTTTTACTACAGATTCTGATCTAACCAACAGGCAAAAAAGAAATTTATGAAGGAATGAAGAATGCTGTTGAAGTTGCCATCAGGGCATACGATCCTTGCCTGAGCTGCGCCACACACGCTCTCGGTAAAATGCCACTTGATATCAAATTATTCGATCATAACCAAACCCTTATTGACCAGTACAGGTCATAAATATTTTTTATTTGACGAAATTCCTGGAAAGGCTATTGTTCTATGCAACAATAGCTTTTTTCATTTTCCGTAATAAGATAAGGATAGGGGTAAATATTAAATATATACTGAGCGGGCATAAATTGTGAAATAATAACAGTATAGGATAATGAGAATAAAGAATTTATGCGTTGCTGAAAACGCAATTTATGCCCAGTCGAAGTATAGATTACTTTTTTTATTATATATTTATTCGCACATAACAACACAACAGGTAATTTAGCAATGTGGGCCTCGTTAAAACCCATTTTTGTGAAAATTTAATTTTATTATTAAAGTAAATGACAAATAGATTACTTTTAACTGTTTTTATTTTGTGAAAATAAATCAGTACAAATAAATCAAACATTTTTTAAGTTTGTTTTAGAAAATAACAATTATGATAAAAAATATTGAAAACAAAAACGATTCCATTAAAATAAATGATAAAGAAATTGCAATATTAAAAGAGCATTTCCCTTCATGTTTCCAGCACGATGGCAGCTTTGATATTGCAAAACTTCAGGAACAACTCAATGACAAAGTTGATATTATTCATGAAGGCTATGAATTAAAATTTCTTGGCAAGAGCTATGCAAAACTTCTTACATCACTTGAAACTACTACCATTATAAAGCCCGATGCAGAGCACAACGACAAGCCCGAAAACAAAAACAGCGAAAACATTTACATCAGCGGCGATAATTTAGATGGTTTAAAACACCTGCTAAAATCATACTTCAAGCAGGTAAAGTGTATTTATATTGATGAACCTTATAACACAGGCACAGATGGATTTGTATATAATGATAAATTTAATTTTACTTCCGAAGAATTACAAAGAAAATTAAGCATTGATGAAACACAAGCCCAAAGAATAATTGATTTAACAAGAAGAAAATCAACATCGCATTCTGCATGGCTAATGTTTATGTATCCACGTTTGCAATTAGCAAAAGATTTGTTGACTATTGATGGGGTTATTTTTATTTCAGTTGATGACAATGAACAATCAAATTTGAAATTACTTTGTGATGAAATTTTTGGTGAAGAAAATTTTGTTGCTCAGTTTCCACGAATTACGAAAAAGGCGGGTAAAACGACTGATTTGATTGCCAAGAATAATGATTATATTTTATGTTATAGCAGGTCAGGTATTCTAACATTAAACACTTATTTACATACAGATAATGGTTATAAACATTCTGATGAATTCGAAGAAGAAAGAGGAAAATATAAATTGAGTCAGACTTTAGATTATGGTTCTATTCAATATTCCAAATCTTTGGATTATGAAATTGAAATTGAAGGTGAGATTTTTAGACCCGGAGGTGTAACCGCTGAAGAAATGGCAATACGGCAAAAAAATAATCCAAAGAGCGATTTTTGCTGGAGGTGGTCAAGAGATTTGTATGACTTTGGCCTGAAAAATGGATTTATCGTTGTTAAGGAAAGTTCAAATGGTAAAAGGATATATACCAAGACTTATCAAAATGCCATTATTGAAAAGGAAG
>JAZDMF010000089.1:0-2546 GCA_043801235.1 Bacteroidota bacterium
CACAAGCAGAGAGCCAAGCAATCCAGGACCACATGTAAATGCCACTGCATCTATTTCATTTTTTGTAATGCCTGCCAGACGAATAGCCTCTTCTACAACAAGTAAAATATTTTTTTGATGTTCCCTGGAAGCAAGTTCAGGAACAACACCGCCATACAATGCATGCAGTTCCTGCCCGGCAACTACATTGGACAATAAGCAACAGCCTTTTGTAACAGCTGCCGTAGTGTCGTCGCAGGAAGACTCAATTCCAAGTATACAAGGTTCTGCTTTCAATGCGCTTAATAATTTGCATGGTTTTTTATTACCTTTGCAAAGGTATGCAAGTTTTTCAAAAGCCCGTTGCGTGAAGCAAAAACGAAAATATCCGGTAATATTTTATTTTATCCGTGTTTGTCTTTACATTTTTGTATCGCTTCTTTCGCTGATATTGATTTCCTATCTTTTATTGAGAAGCCCTTTTGTTCAGAATTATCTTGCTAAAAAAACTGCGGAATTTCTTTCTGCTGAATTAAAAACAGAAGTGAAGGTTGGTGGTGTTGATGTTAATTATTTTCTGGATATTGTTCTGGAAGACTTGCTCGTTAAAGATTTACACAAGGACACGCTTATTTATTCAAACCGTCTGATAGCCGATGTAGAAGATGTTTGGCTGGGTAAAAACAAAATTGAGATTAACCGGGTTACACTCAAGAATTCATATATCAATCTCAAAAAGTATAAATCAGATTCTGCATTAAACATTCAGTTTATTATAAATTATTTTAATCCACCCACGGCTGAAAAGGATACTTCTGCTTCTGCGCCTTGGAAGGTAATACTCAACAGCATTGAGCTAAAGGATAACCGTTTCGATTATTGTATTGAAGAATCAGTCAATGACACATTGACAAAGGCCGGCATTGTAAATTTCAATGATTTATCACTTCGTTCGTTGAATGTGAAAATGGATGATTTGATATTAAACGGAGATACAATCGGAGCAGCCATTTCAAATTTAAGTTTTGTAGAAAAAAGTGGTTTGTGGATTTCTGAATTTTCAGCGAATGCTAAGATGTTACCGGGTTTTATAGAAGCAAAAAAACTAAAACTTCGCACTCCAAACAGTAACCTGAAGCTCGACTTTGCTTTACGGTATAAGGATTTTACCGATTTCAATGACTTCCTGAATAAAGTTGAACTGGATGCAGATTTTGATTCCACCATGATTGGCATGCCCGATCTTCATCATTTTGTGAAAACAATTCCGGGATATGGAATTCGTGCCAGATTAGATGGTCGAATATATGGAACCATTGCAGACCTGTATGGAAAAAATGTATGGCTGACCTATGGCTCAAACACTCGTTTTCACGGAGATTTTGTTTTAAAAGGGCTGCCCGATATCAACAATACGTTCGTTGATTTAAATATTAAACAACTTCGCACGAACAGGAGCGATATTGAAGGGATTGATATTCCGCCGGAATCACGAAAGCAAATTCTCCCAATTTTATACAACATCGCATTGCTTGGTATTCCTTCATTCAGCGGGCATATTTCAGGAATGTTTGATAACCTCACTTGCAAAGGAAAACTGATTACGGATATCGGAATTGCTTCCATGGATATTAATCTGAAAAATATTTTTACCCCTAAAAATGTTTTATACAAAGGAAGTTTAACGCTCACTGATTTTTTTGTCGGACGTTTTATCAGCCAGGAAAAATATCTGGGCCATACTACTCTAAGCTTGCAAATTGACGGAAGAAGTTTTGATGTAAACTACATGGTAGCAAAGGTTAGTGGGCAAATTCAATCGATTGAAATTAATAATTATGCCTATAAGAATATTGAAGTAAGTGGTGACGTAGCCAATAATAAGTATTCAGGACATTTGCTGATGAACGATGAAAACGCAAAGGTTGAGTTTAATGGTAAAGTGGATATGGCTCAAAAAATCCCCCAGTTTGTTTTTGACGCAAGTATTGCCCGCGCTGATCTTAATAAACTGAACTTAATTCAATCTGACAGTTTACTTTCAAAAATTGTGTATTCTGAAATTTCCTGCAACTTCACAGGTAACAAAATCGATAATATGAAAGGCAATATTACTATTGCGAAAACACTGTATCGTCAAAATGGCAATGATTTTATTCTGAAGCGGCTGGAATTAAATACTACAGAATACGACAGTATACGTACCGTAAAGCTATTATCCGATTATGTGGATGCAAACTTCACAGGAAAATTCACTTTTACATCTCTGCCTGCATCGATGATGAAGCTGCTGAATAAATTTCTGCCTTCCTATTCGATTCCTGAATACGACAGTGTGAAATTTACACGCAACGAAAACTTGAAGTTTGTGGCGAATCTCAAAAATACAGATACGATTACAAAACTTTTTATTCCTTATTTGAGTGCAGGGAAAAACACACAATTATCGGGTGACTACAATTTCACAACTTCCGTTTTAAACTTTAAAGGAAGTTCTCCCGAACTGAAATACCAGTCGCAAAGAATGCAGGACTGGTATTTTACAGCAAAGATTGAAGGAAAAAAAC
>JAZDMF010000046.1:0-4790 GCA_043801235.1 Bacteroidota bacterium
ACTAAAACAGAAAGATTTGCAATGCTCGCAGGCAGCGAGAGAATTGGTAAAACTTATTAATTTAATTTATTCAAAAGGAAAACACACTAAAGATTTAGATACACAGAGACAACTTAAAAAGGCAGGATTATTACAATGAATAATATAGCAGAAGGTTTCACCAGCTCTCATAATCGTGATACTGTTCATTTTTATGGTATCTCGCAAAGTTCTGCTGCTGAAGTTAAAAGTATTTCATACGTTCCGGAATATCTGAAATATTCAGAACCAGCCTATATAATTGATTTAAAAGAAAAAAGCGATAAAACAAGAAACCTTGCACTTGGATTTATAAAATATTTAATGAACAAATAAAATCAGAAAATAATATTAAAACTTATACACTTTAAAACATTAATACAATTGTTATGTCAGAATTTAACCCAAAGATTGTAGCATTTGTTTGTAACTGGTGCACTTATGCAGGCGCCGATTTGACAGGCACAAGCCGTATAAAATATGCCCCTAATGTCAGAATTATCCGTTTTCCGTGTACAGGAAGGATTGATTTCATGTTACTGCTGAAAGCATTCGGAAACGGCGCCGATGGAATAATGGTTTCTGGTTGTCATCCGAACGACTGCCACTATACTTCAGGAAACTTTCATGCCCGAAGAAGATGGATAGTGTTCAGGGAACTGCTCGACTTTGTAGGAATTGATATCAGACGTATTAAATTCTCATGGGTATCGGCGGCTGAAGGAGCTAAATGGGCCAATGTGGTTAACAAATTCACTGATGAGATCCATAAACTCGGTCCCTACGATGCATATTATAAACTCGCAAAAGACGAAGTGAAGGTATAAGGTTCAATGTTATAATTGATATTATAAAAAAAAATTAGTAATGGACAAGGTGAGAGAAAAAGCAAAAGAGCTTCTGGAAAGTAAGACTGTAAACGTAATAATCGGTTTTGAGGAAGGCACAAAAAACAGGGTGAGACCTGTATTTATTACAAAACCAGAAGATGCCGGAAAACTGATTTTTGATGAGCGATGCACGATGAATCTTGCTGTATATATAAAAAAGCATGAAGTGAAACACCTTGGAAAAGCAGGAATTACTGCGAATTATTTGTCTTTAAGGAGCATACTGCAGCTTGCTTCTGAAAACCAAATCAAAGAAGGCGACATCGTGATTCTTGGTGTTTCATCAGATTATAAACTTGTTGAGTTCGCAGATTTCAAAACCATCGAAAATTATATTTCTTCCTTTAATCTTCATATTACGGTTAAAGAGAAAGAACTTATTGAAAAGATCAAAAATATGCCGATGGAAGAAAGGTTTGATTACTGGACAGGACTATTTTCAAAATGCATTAAATGTTATGCCTGCCGTGCTGCATGTTCTATGTGCTATTGCACCAGATGCACGGTTGAGTGTAATCAACCTCAGTGGATTCCCGTAGCATCTCATATACTCGGCAATCTGGAATGGCATATAATGAGAGCTATGCATATTGCGGGAAGATGTATTAATTGCGGTGCATGCTCCGAAGCTTGTCCGCTCGATATACCTCTTCATCTTCTTACCTACAATTTAATTGAAAATATCCATGAAAAATTTGGCGTGTTTGCTGGAGCAAATGCAACGGCTGAATACGCCCTTTCTATATATAAACCCGAGGATAAGGAAAATTTTATTTTATAAAAATGATGGAAAAGAAAATTATTTCTAAAGCATCGCTTGAAAAGCTTGTATCACAATTATCAGCTGAAGGTAAGATATTTTATGCACCCGTGAAAAAGGACGAAGTGTTGAATTTTGAGAGAATTTCGTCCTTAAAAGAGATGGCTGATGATTATATACTTACCGTGCAATCTGCCAAATCAATAGTGTTTCCTAAAGTTGAAAAACTTTATGATTTTGAAACAACAAAAGAGGGGGTAACAATTAAAGATGTTGATATTGCCTCTATTCCTGAAATTGTACTGTTAGGAGCACGACCATGCGATGCTGCTGCATTTGGCAGTTTGAATGCTATTTTCACATGGGATTATAAAGACACTGTTTTCGTAACAAGACTGAAAAGAACCACAGTGATAGGTTTCAGTTGCCATACATTCGACGAATATTGCTTTTGCACATCCGTCGGTTTGAGCCCGGGCGGGACAAAAGGCAGCGATATATTGCTCACTAAAATTGATGATAACAGTTATTTAGCCGAAATCATTTCGGAAAAAGGGAATGAAATACTTACAAAACACCCCGGTTTATTTGTACCTTCTCCTGATGTTGAGAAAGAAAAGTATATTGCCGATGTTCCCGAACGTTTCAATCTGAAAGAGGTAAGCGAGAATCTGAAGGAATTTTTTGAAAGCGATATCTGGTTAGAACAGTCGTTGCGGTGCCTCGGCTGCGGAGCATGTGCTTTTGTTTGCCCAACATGCGCCTGTTTTGACATACAGGATGAGAACAGCGGAAAATGCGGTTCACGCCTGCGTTGCTGGGATTCATGCGGGTTTTCTTTGTTTACTCTTCACACTTCCGGACACAACCCGCGTGAGGCTCAAAGCCAGAGATGGCGTCAAAGAGTAATGCATAAATTTTCCTACATGCCCGACAGGTTAGATGTAACAGGTTGTGTCGGATGCGGCAGATGCTCCCGCGCCTGCCCTGTAGATATGAATTTGCTTGAATATATGATTAAATTAGCGGAGGTAAAAAAATGAATGAAGAAAATATTTATTTGCCCTATCTGATGAGAATTGAAAAGATCACTGAAGAAGCCCCTTTGGTGAAAACATTCAAACTGATTTTTATAAATGAGGAAGAAGGAAAGAATTTTACCTTTAAAACAGGGCAATTCGGAGAATATTCTGTTTTTGGCGCAGGCGAGTCGACTTTTTGCATTGCATCATCACCTACACGGAAAGGCCATATAGAATGTACTTTCCGTCAGGCAGGCAGAGTTACTACCGCACTGGCGGACTGCGAAGAAAATGATATAATAGGTTTTCGCGGGCCCTACGGAAATATTTTTCCCGTTGATGAATGGAAAGGAAAAAATCTTTTATTCATTGCAGGGGGTATTGCCCTGCCTCCTATGCGCAGCGTTATATGGAACTGCCTTGATTTAAGGGAAAATTTTAAAGATGTTACTATCATATACGGAGCACGCACCGTTGAAGACCTTGTTTACAAATATGAATTAAAAGAGTGGGGTGAACGGAGTGATGTAAAACTTATTACAACCGTTGATCCCGGTGGAGAAACACCCGACTGGAAGGGAGAAATTGGCTTTGTTCCCACTGTGCTTGATAAGTTTGCTCCTCCAAGTAAAGATACTATTGCAATTGTTTGCGGTCCTCCGATAATGATAAAATATACTTTCCCTGTTCTGGAAAAATTGGGTTTTACCCCAGAAAACATTTTCACAACTCTTGAAAACCGCATGAAATGCGGTTTCGGAAAGTGCGGGCGCTGCAATGTCGGGAAAGTGTTTGTATGTAAAGACGGACCCGTATTTAGTTATGAACAATTAAAAGAATTACCACAGGAATATTAATATCTTTTATCTGAACCTGAATTGCTGTTTAATTCACAAGTTTAACTATTATTACATGGTTGTTGAACTATTGCTGAATTGTCTTTCTTTAAAATCATATAGGCTCAATACATTTTGCGTAAAAAACCGTTATTAATTGCGTGTCTTTCCTGAACAAAGTTACGGATTTATTCTATTGCTGTGAAACGTGTTTAAGCATAATTTTATGCTGTTAAACGGGTTCATGAGAAAGATTAAAATAATTATTGTTGATGATAAAGATGTATTCCGGAATGCGCTAAAGATTTTTATTGGCAAGATCAAGGATTTTGAAATCATTGCTGAAGCGTCAAACGGCAAAGAGTTTCTTGCAATTTTGAAAAACAATACGGAAGTTGATATAGTTTTAATGGATATTATTATGCCTGAAATGGATGGAATAGAAGCAACCAGAACTGCATTGATTCATTATCCTTACCTTAAGATTATCGGAATAACCACATATAACGATCCCTTATACTTTTATTCGATGCAGAATGCAGGCGCATGTGGATTTTTGAATAAAAATTCCGTTAACGAAGAACTTGAAAATACTATCCGAACAACAATTCTAAAAAAAAAAATATGACACCCATTAATATGAACAGAATAAAAAAATATTTCATCATTTTACTCTGGCTGGTAGGATTGCATTCTTTTTTTGTCGCCATCGGAATGCTGACTCTACCTGCTTCAATGATGACATTTTTCGGATTTGAATTTCAACCCGGAAATTTTTTCAGAGCGCAGGGCGGCGCTTTTCATATTGTTATGGCTGCAATTTATATACTTGCTTCCTATCATATCGATAAATCATTTCATTTAATTGCTGCTTCGGTTATAGCAAAACTTATCGGTACTGTTTTTCTTTTCTCATACTATATATTGATAAATCCTTTATGGACGGTATTGGTATCAGGAGTTGGAGATTTCCTTATGGGCGCTGCCATCCTTATTATGTTCATTCTATATGTAAAAAGAAAATACGGCATTGAAAAAATAAATATATTTTATCTTCTTTTTAAATAATGGATGCCCTTACTGATAGAAAAATTAAATTACCGACAATCATCCTTACCGGCGCATCCGGATTTATCGGAAGAAATTTTGTGGAAGCATCTGTTGACAAATTCAGGCTGATCTGCATCGCCCGTCGCTCACAACAGGAATCAGGAATTCCGAAACATAAAAATATTTTCTGGATACAGGCAGATATCAGCAAAGC
>JAZDMF010000068.1:0-2157 GCA_043801235.1 Bacteroidota bacterium
TATTTCTTGTTCCCGCGATTTAGTTTCAGGATTATGACACCAGGGGCAGTTAAGATTACAGCCTTTTACAAATACTACATATCTGCACCCAGGGCCATCTAAAATAGAATCCTTAACTATTTTGGTAATTAAGCTCTTTTCCATCGGTTAATTTACCTGAACAGTTCTGGCAAGGATCATTTCCTGTAAATTTTTTGTAAGTTTCACCCAATTGGCTGTATAACCTGATACCCGTACAGTGAGGTGCGGATATTTTTCCGGATTTATTTGTGCAGCCCGCAAAATTTTAGGATCAACAACATTAAATTGAACTTGTGAAAGTCCTTTATCGCACCACATTTCCATCAGGGCTTTCATCCATTCAATTCCTTCTTCACCTTCAAGCATTTCAGGAGCAATCCATTGATTCAGCAATAATCCTTTGGTTCTGTAATGGTCAACTTTACTTCCTGAACTTATAACAGAGAAAATACCGTTTTTATCGGTACCATGATCGGGCGAAATTCCTCCGTCAGCCAGGGGAAATCCAATTAATTTACCATCTGGCAATGCACCGGTCATTTTAGCAGTAGACTGATAAATAGAAACACTCTGAGCTAAAATGGACCAATAACCGCCATTAATATCGTAGGTTTTTTCAGCTACATCAGAAAACATCTTAAATACATCATAAGCAACTTTGTCGACATAGGGGTCATCGTTTCCATATTTAGGAACTTTATTGATCACTTCCTGCCTGAAACTTTCCAGACCTTTCCAGTTGGTTCTTACAGCATTTATAAAATCAGCCATGGTATATTTTTTTTCCTCAAAAACCAGCTTCTTAATAATGGCCAGGGAATTGACAACATTTACCGCGCCGATAATATTTAACCAGTAATTGTTTGGGTAGTCCTCATATGTAACCGCATCAACACCTTTTTCCAGCGGAGTTCTGTGAAATGAAGACGCTAACGGATTTGGCCTGTAGATTTTTTCGTAGTGCCTTGACAGGTTACGGACATTGACAGCTGTGGTAACTGTGTAAGCATATTGTTTTTGAACTGCTTCAAATAGTTCATCAAATGATTTAAACTCAGTAGCAGGTTTTTCTCCGGGGCCTAATAATTTACCTGTGATCAAACACTTTCCTTCGTTTAATGCCAGCTCCAACGATTTTGCGGCAATTATTTCGAGAGCTAAGCGTTTTGTAGTGTTGCAGGAGTCCACCGGGCAAACAGAAACACATCCGACAACACCGGCATTCCGGGCAGCCTCTATCGGCATGCCCTGTCTCATAAGACTTGTAACCGCCCAGTTCAAATTCGTGAATGAAGGGTATCCTAAACCCGACCTGACTGTTTTGATCGCTTCGGCCAGGGATGATGCTCTCATCTTTTTATGATACAATATAGAAATGGTCGGCTGGTTGCACCGAACACTCCGGGCAGCCTGGAGTATCGTGTCGGTCAATTCATTGCAGGCATCGGAACCATCCTTGTTAACCCCGCCGATTGTCCATATCGGCAAAGCCCCGTTTCCTTCGAAGTGCAGCCTTCGTACTCTTGAGAAAAATCCGCCTAATGCCTCTACTTTTAATATCAGGCATTCGAGCAATTCCTGCGCTTCGGCACGTGTAATATTATTTTGAGTTATTACATCTTTTTCATAAAATGGCCATAGACACTGGTCAATCCGGCATAGCGAACCAAAAGCAGCACTGTCAATACAATTCAGAATAAGATGTAAAAAGTAAAATCCCTGACATGCTTCCTGAAAGCTTTCCGGAGTTTTTTTAAGAACTGTTGAAAGTATTTTACTTATATTTTTTAATTCTTTTGCTCTTTTAGGATCAGTCTCCTTAGAGGCCATCTCCGATGCCAGTTTACTGAATCTGTCAGTATATATTTCAATTGCATCAAGTGAAATAAGCATGGCTTCGTATTGATATCTCTTGCTAATGAGTTCGGTTAATTTTAAAGAATTTCCTTTATCAATCTCGTTGAAGACTTCATCATATTTAATTTTGATCTTCTTCCTTATATTATTTATACCGTTTTCGAATGTATAATTCCAGTCCGGTACGCAATGCTGTATCCCGTCTTTCCATGTAAAAGAAATAAAGGATGAAGCATTGTTTACAATGTCCCTGGTTTGTTCACTCATATTCTCCGACAC
>JAZDMF010000073.1:0-20468 GCA_043801235.1 Bacteroidota bacterium
TGGTGTTGCCGGATAATAGGTGGGCAGATTCAGAACCATGCGCCCCACATTCGATGGGTGAAAACCATCAACACCCTTTGATGGATTTATTTTCTCAATAACTTTTATTGCAGAAATATGTCCGGGTAATGGTAACTGTACAATGAGTCCGTCAATTTCATCATCATTATTGATAAATCCTATAGCATCCAGAAGCTCTTTTTCGCTGATTGTTGCCGGATATTTATAAACGGATGAAATAATCCCTGCTTCAATGCAATCCTTTTCTTTATTTGCAACATAGGTTTGACTTGCCGGATCTTCGCCAACAAGAATAGCTGCAAGATGAGGCGCTTTTATGCCACCGGCAATCATTTTCCGCACTTCATTTGCAATTTCAGCTCTTATTTCTTCTGCTACTTTTTTTCCTTCAATGAGTTTCATTTTTTAATTTTTAAGGTTTAATGTTCAAAGTTTTTTTATTAGTAGACAAGCATACAAGTTAACAAGTTGAAAAGTTCGTTTGTTGAGCATTATATTGTTCGATTATTCGTTTGTTCTTTGACAACTGAATACTGTCATCGTTTAGCGTTCTTCATCATCTGCATCATTTTGCTTCTGTTCCCGCCGCTCATCATCTTCATAAGTTTGCGAGTATCTTCAAATTGTTTAATCAGTTTATTTACTTCTGTGATATCTGTTCCGCTGCCTGAGGCAATGCGTTTGCGCCTGTTGCCATTTAATATTTCAGGCGTTTCGCGCTCAGGAGGTGTCATAGAATGTATGATGGCTTCAATATTTTTGAATGCATTGTCGTCAATGTCGATATCTTTCATTGCTTTTCCCATTCCGGGGATCATTCCGATAAGGTCTTTCATGTTGCCCATTTTTTTAATCTGCTGCAACTGCGAAAGAAAATCATTTAAGCTAAACTGGTTTTTTTGGATCTTGCGCTGCAGTTTCTGCGCTTCTTCTGCGTTGAACTGTTCCTGCGCTTTTTCAACCAGCGTTACAATATCGCCCATACCCAGTATGCGGTCGGCCATACGTTCGGGATAGAACACATCGATGGCATCAAGTTTTTCACCGATACCTACAAACTTAATGGGTTTGTTTACTATGGATTTTATTGATAATGCTGCTCCGCCACGTGTATCACCATCAAGTTTTGTAAGAACTACTCCTTCAAAATTCAGCCTGTCGTTAAATGCTTTGGCAGTGTTTACTGCATCTTGTCCGGTCATTGAATCAACAACGAATAATGTTTCCTGCGGATTGACAGCCTTTTTGATATTGGCAATCTCATCCATCATTTCCTCATCAATAGCCAGACGACCGGCGGTATCGATTATCACAGGGCTGTAACCCATCTCTCGGGCATGTGCTATTGATTTTTTTGCAATGGAAACAGGATCTTTGCTGCCTTCATCTGTATACACTTTTACTTCGATCTGCTCTCCCAGTATTTTCAGCTGTTCGATAGCTGCAGGCCGGTACACGTCGCAGGCCACAAGTAATGGGGTTCTACCCTTTTTAGATTTTACATAATTGGCAAGCTTCGCGGAAAAAGTTGTTTTACCGGAGCCTTGTAATCCTGCAATTAATATTATAGCCGGACTTCCCTTCAGATTGAGTTCAGTCATCTGCCCGCCCATTAGCTGAGCAAGCTCATCATGGGTAATCTTCACCATCAGTTGTCCTGGTGAAACCGATGTTAGTACATTCTGCCCAAGCGCTTTTTCTTTCACCTGCTCGGTGAATGTTTTGGCTATTTTGTAATTCACGTCTGCATCGAGCAGCGCTTTGCGCACATCCTTCAGCGTTTCAGCAACATTGATCTCGGTGACCCTTCCCTGTCCTTTCAGTAACTTAAAGGCCCTGTCGAATTTTTCACTGATACTTTCAAACATATTCGTTCATTTTACCTTAATGGCAAAGATAGTGGAATTTTAAAAAAACTGATTACAAAATTTCTTTTAGGTCAGATTCAGAAAAACTGAATATTTTTACATCTTATTTCAAATAAACTTTCAATGAAATACAAATGCATTGTTTGCGGATTGGTCTTCGAACCGGAAATTGGAGATGAAGAACACGGTATTTCCATCGGAACTTCATTTGAAGAAATTCCCGATGACTGGGTTTGTCCGCTGTGCGGCGCCGACAAAAGTTTTTTTAAACAATTGGATTAATTTATATACTAAAACATACACAATGAAAACAAATATTGTAATTTTCTTACTGTTCATTTGTCCGTTCTTTTCCATGGGACAACCTAAAGTAAAAATCGGGATGACTATGGACGAAGTAAAAAAGATTTATCCGAATACCGTTTCAGCTTCATATCAGAATACCATCACACTTTCACGACCTGACACGTTGTTCGGCCTGGATGATGAATGGGGGTATCGTTTTGAAAATGACAAACTCAACTGGATTTTTTTTCATAAATACATTGATGAAATCACCAAAGAAAATTTCAAAAAATGCCTCTCGGCTGCGGCAAACCTCATGAAGCAATATGCCGATTTCTATGGCCTTCCTGACAGCGTTATTGTTGGTGATACCGCCTTTGTGGATCCGTACGTAAAGCATCACTGGGGGTACGATGTAATAGAATCGCAATGGAAGAATGCAGAGGGGATGAAAATTTCTATCGGGTTCACCTTTATGGGTGGAAAAGGCGAATATCATTTCATTGTTTCCATAAATATTTTCGATAAGAGCTATCCCTATTTTAATTAATAAACCAAGGGTTTTTGAACAAAGGAAATTTATATGATGTGATCATAGCGGGAGGCGGTCCGGCCGGAAGCGCCTGTGCTTTATGCCTTGCCCATTCAGGATTAAAAATAGCAATGATTGACAAAGCATCATTTCCGAGAAACAAGATATGCGGCGATGCTTTAAGCATTGATGTAATAAGACAATTACCCAAACTCTCCGAAAAGCTTTCAGAGAAATTCAATAAGATTGAAAACAAAATCTCATCAAGAGGTTTGCGCATCTACGGGCCATCGGGTGAGTTGCTTGAACTTTTCATTAAAAGCCGTGACAATTCATGCGGCTACGTATTAAAACGTCCGGTCTTTGATAACATGTTTCATGAATGCTTGGCAGAAAATCCTTCTATCAAATTCTTCGAAAATTGCAGGGCTGAAACTGTAAAAAGATACGATGATCATATTTTACTCATTACTTCTTCCGGAGAACTTAAAGGGAAAATTATTATAGGCGCTGATGGCGCTAATTCTGTTATTTCCCGACACGTTCAGAGGCATATAAAATTAAAAAAACATTTATGCATTGGAATAAAATCTTATTATAAAAATGTTGAAGGTTTTCATGCTGACGGTTGCATAGAACTGCATTTTTACAAGAATCTTCTCCCCTGCTATTTCTGGATCTTCCCTATGCACAGTAATGAAGCCAATGTCGGGCTTGGTCTTATGCATCAGGATCTTCTTAAATCCAAGCATAGCCTTAAAAAAATCATGTCCGAAATAATTGCCGAACATCCGGCCGTTTCACCCCGTTTTAAAAACGCACAACTCATAAGTGCTGCTGAGGCATGGCCATTGCCACTGGCAATGGATAAAAAAGTAATTTCGGGCGAACGTATTCTGCTTGCAGGAGATGCGGCAGGACTTATTGATCCGTACACTGGCGAAGGAGTTGGAAATGCCATCCGAAGCGGACGTATTGCTGCTGATCATATCAGCAATTGCTTCAAGGAAAATAATTTCTCAGCCTCATTCAACCAATTGTATGACAAGGAAATTTATCGGCGCATGTGGAAGGAACTCAGAATTAACCGGTCAATACAAAAGATTTTAAAATATCCGAAGCTTATCGATTATATCATCAGGAAAGCGAATAAAAGCAATTCTTTCAAAAACATGCTTCTTCTTGCAATTGAAAATGACGCTGCAAAAGAAAAAATGGTAAAGAATCTGTTCTTAAAGAAATAAAATCACCATATGAATAAATTCTTAATCTTACTTTTCTTTATTTTATGTTCAGGAATTTTGTTTCCGCAATCGTCATCCTTATTGCTTTATGAAAAGAAATTCACATCAGTAACAGGAGCAGAAGGCCTGTTAACATTGCATAAAGCATTTTATTCCTTTGAAGAAAAATTTCTTCCTCCCAATCCTTTTGAAAACCAAAAAAAATCGTCAAAAATTTACAATGGCATATACAGAGCAGTAAAGACTGCGGCTATCGATTATCCTGTCGATTATTTGATAGGACTTACCCAGCATGAGGTATTCGGCCATGGTGCACGTTTCAATGAATTCAATTATACCAATTGCTCTTTCCATCTCAGCCTTCCTTTTCCATATGGCAAAGGACATGGGTTTGCTGAAGGATATCCTCCGATAAATTCGACTTTAGATCAAAGCATGTCCATGATCGTTAGTGGTAATGAATCGAATACTGTGTTATCCGAGATCCTACGCACAAAATGGCTTACAGATGACAGCATTCATTACCGCGATTTCTTTTTGTATGCCGGAGGATTTCATAATACAACACAATATATAGTTACCAATCTGAAAAAAAGTTATGGCGATATTGCCAGTTACCTGCTTGATATTGAAATTAAATATTATTCAGAGACGGGGAAAAAATATACCATTGATGATCTTAAGAAATTTGCTTTTATCAACCTGCTCGATCCTTTCCAGTACATAGCTTTTTTCAACTGGGCAAATTATCTGGCATCGGGCAAGCAAAAAGAAAAACTACTTATGATCAAACTTGGAAAGTTAAGATATCTTCCTTCATTCAACCTTGGGCTTTCACCATTCGGCGCTGAATTTTATTTTTACAATTATTTAAAATCAGAAAAACATCTTTATAAATTTTTCTTCAGGTACGGAGATCCTAAATTTGTAAATTTTTATGGTGGCGGAATCTCAGCGACAAATATCATCCATCGTAAAAATTTTCTTTTTGATGCAACTGCTGATTTCTGGAATCAGCCTTCGCTTACTTTGCAGGACGAAAAAAATAAAACACGCAAAACAAATGATGGTTTCGGTACCTGCCTTTCAGGAACACTGAGCTGCCATATAATGAATAAGGTAAATCTTGTACTAATTTCAGGATACAAAACCGATGGATTTGTTCAGGGTGAAGCTTTATCAAAAGGTTTCTTTTTGCGTACAGGATTTGGTTTTCATTATTAACTGTAATTAAAAATAACATGAAAATTAAAATGATCTCAATAATAGCAGGATTTATTGTTTTTTTTTGCTGCCTGTCATACAAAACATAACATAATAAAAATTAAAGGAAGCAAACAAAAGTTCTCTTCCATACAGCAGGCTGTCGACTCTGCAAAAAACGGAAGCACCCTCATTATTAATCCCGGCAAATACGAAATCAGCGAACAATTATGGATTGTCAAAGACAGCTTCACAGTGAAAGGGAAAGGGAAAGTCGAAATATTATGCACCGATATGAAATGGAATGTTATATGGATAGGTGGAAACCATATTACAATTAAAAAAATCTATGCCCGCCACATCAAACCGGAATTTTATGCTGAGTGCATGGGCAGTGTGATATATGTCGATATGGGCGAAAACACACATATCGAAAATTGCGATCTAAACGGTTGCGGACGTGTTGGCGTTAATATTTCCGGGGGGCTGAACATCATTCTGAAAAATAATTACATTCACGACAACACGGAATGCGCCGTCAGGATACTCGGAAATAATTATTATTCTGCGACAGATGAATTCCCTGATGTCGTAAGGTTTATTAATAATATTTTCAATAATAATGGCGAAGGGCGGGAATAAGCTTTGCTGCTTGAAATAATTTATTATTTTTGCACACTCAATAATGGCGGGGTAGCTCAGTTGGTAAGAGCGTCGGATTCATAACCCGGAGGTCAAGAGTTCAATTCTCTTCCCCGCTACATATGGAATGCGGAAGAAAAGCACTGGACATTTCCATATACTCCAGCCATCAAAGAAGAAATTGAAACATATTTCAGTGGGCTCGGGTATTATGTTAAATGCAGGTTCACTGTAAGCAAATCAAAAGAAAATAAACAAAAGAAAAATTACAAAAACGACAGGCCAATACCCAAAGAATACATAGACCGGATGGTCCTGAAAAGGTACAGCGAAAATACTCAGCGCAAATATATCACCGCCTTTGGCGACTTCATCAATTATTACAAAGCGAACCCCCTTGACCAGATTACTGAACAGCAAATAAAAGATTACCTTCTGTATCTGGTTGAAAAAAGAAAGGTTTCAGCATCGTTTCAGAACCAGGTGATAAACCCGGAACAAAGATTTATGAAAAATATAGAGCTAAGATCAAATTAATGTCATACAATGATTTTTCATTTGATAATCCATTGTTTTCAGACCAAAAGAAAAAGTGTAAGGAATTATTATTGTCAACATTGAAAGAATACTATTATTCAAAAAAATATAATGAGATGCGTGCCTTTGAATGTTATGACAGCTTACATATAAACATATTAGAAGAGCTTTCTTGGACAAAAATTTTATAGATTTTTTACACATAATTTGTTTTGAAATTTAACAAGTTTTCTATAAAGCTTGAAGTTTATAACCAAGAAGATTAATAAATATATAACGAAACTATAACTTAAATATTGCCGACAATTTTTTTTTGCGGGTTTAAGTGCGGGCAGAAAGGGTAGTGCTCTTTCAACCATTTGTACGGGCAGAAAGGGCAGTGCCATTAACTCCCGCAAAAAAAAAACTGCGGCAATATTCTGCCCGTTACCACCAATAATAATAGATCCTTCCTGATTTTTTATTCTTTACATTCAAATCATTCAGTTATAAATATACTTAATACTGGATGTAACTTGTATCTTCTGCAAGCGTGACATCGATACAGACAGCTACTTCAGCAAACAATGGCTCATTTCGCCTTCGGCTCATTCGGATAATTGTTTGCTGAAATTAATTTTAAGAGTTAATTATCTTTTTATTTTCTTCGAAAGCTCAACGATCAGCTGTAAATCTGCCATAAAAGAGTTCGACATTCGTCCCTTGTACTCTACAAAGAAAAGCCAGCAGAATGCTGGTTTTTTTATTTGCAGCATTTGCATGCTTGCATGATAAATACGGAGAATAAAAAAAATAAGCAATCCGGAGGATTGCGGCTTTTCTTTATAAAGTCCCACCTCAACGAATCATAAGCCCCGAAATGATAATGGTCGGGACGAATAATTCTCATGCGCTACAAAAAAAAGTCCTTAATATTTTTTGAGGACTTTTTTAATTTCAAAATAATATTTTACTTATTCTTTTCCGCAAACTCCCTGCCTGCCCTCAAACACTTAAGGTTTACATTGATCACTTCTTCACCTTTATTTATAAAGATTGCCTTTATAGCATTTTCTAACTTCTCAAAAGGCATATTTATAAAAGGCGATGCAGCTCCCAGGATCACCATGTTGGCCGACTTTTCAGAACCAAATTCTTTTGCAATACCTTCAGCATCGATTGCAATGTGACGTGGCAGTTTTTTTATTTCCCCAAGCAACTTGTCCATATCAGGATAATTGGGGATGTTCACGAAAGGCTTGGTATTCGTTATAAGCCACCCATCCGATGAAAGCATGGGAAGATAACGGAGCGACTCCATGGGTTCCACTGAAATGATCATATCTGCTTTCCCTTTGGGAATAAGATCGGAAAATATTTCCTGGTCGGATATCCGCAAATTCGATGATACATCGCCCCCGCGCTGGCTCATGCCATGCACTTCCGATTGCTTCAGGTACAATCCTGCTTCAACAGCTGCATATCCAATGGTGGCTGCTATTGATACAATTCCCTGTCCGCCGACACCGGCTATTACAAAATCCATTTCCATTGTTCAGCTTTTATTTGTTCTTGAATTTTTCCCTCATTCTTTTGTCCAGTGTTTGCACGCACTCCCTTTGTGGAATAATTACAGAAACACCATTGTATGCCAGTTCTTCTTTTATAATTCGTACATTCTCTTCATGGTATTTTCTAAGTGGTTTAAGAATTCTAAGATGCGCTTCATCCACGCCAAGACCCCTGCAAATATCCGTCAGTCTGCCGAAGGCTGCCGAAGGCTGACCGCCTGTCATAGCTGTTGTAGAATTATCAAGAATGAAAATTGTAACCGGCGATTTATCGATCACGCAATCCAGCAGGCCTGTCATTCCTGAATGAGTAAAAGTGGAATCGCCTATCACGCCAATGGCTGGAATAAGTCCGGCATCTGCAGCCCCTTTAGCCATTGTGATTGAAGCGCCCATATCTACACATGAATTGATGGATTCGTATGGTGGCAAAGCACTGAGTGTATAACAGCCGATATCTGAGAAAACACGACCTGCACTGTAATCCTTCATTGCTTCATTTAATGCCAGGAATGAATCAATATGAGAACAACCATTGCAAAGTGAAGGAGGGCGGCCTACAACGATAGCCGGAACATCCTGTCCTTTGGTATCAGGCATGCCCAGCGCTACTCCAACAATGTTCGGATTAAGTTCACCGTCTCTTGGCAATGTGCCGTCAAGCCTTCCTTTTACTTTCATGCCTTTTCCAAGAAAACCTTTCAGCATTTCTTCAACCATCGGATAACCGTCTTCCAGTACCAGTATTTCCCTGCATTCCGAAGTTATTTTTTCAATATATTTTTTTGGCAGCGGATATTGGCTAAGTTTAAGTATTGGATGCGGAACTTTCCTGTCGGGATAATTTTCCATAAGGTAATTGTATGCAATGCCGCATGCAATGATGCCACAACTTTTAACCTGCCCGTCAATATATTTATTGAATGTTGAATCTTCTGATTCTTTTTCAAAATACTGCTGATTTTCAAGAAGTACTTTATATTGTTTTCTTGCAATAGAGGGCAACAAAACAAACTGTCGCAGGTTTTTTGGTAAGCTCACTTTATTCTGTTCATGTGAAGGTTTTCTTACAACTCCTGCGCGCGAATGTGCGAGGCGAGTGGTAATGCGCATCAATACAGGTATTGAATACTTTTCGGAAAAATCATAACCGTAATGCACCATATCATATGCTTCCTGCTGATCGGATGGTTCCAGGATTGGTATAAGTGCAAATTTTCCAAAGAAGCGCGAATCCTGTTCATTCTGCGAACTGTGCATGGAAGGATCATCGGCTGAAACAACAATAAAACCGCCGTTAACGCCAGTGATTGCTGAATTAATAAAAGGATCGGCGGCAACATTCAGTCCCACATGCTTCATGCATGCCATGCTGCGCTTGCCTGCATACGACATGCCCAGGGCGCTTTCCATTGCCGTTTTTTCGTTTACCGCCCAGTTTGCTTTTATGCTTTTTTCTTTTGCTTCTTTTGAAGCATGAACATATTCATTGATCTCTGTTGATGGCGTACCGGGATAAGCGTAAATGCCCGACAATCCTGCATCTATTGCCCCCTGTGCAATAGCCTCATTACCCATTAATAATTGTTTGCGCATACCTTTATATTACTTTTATTTCGCAGAAAAATTAATCTTTTCAAACCTTCATAAATTTTCCAAATATACATAAACAGAATGAAAAATTTTAGATTTATGAAGGTTCATGAGCCTGCCTACCGGCAAGGCAGGCAGGCTAGTGTTGCGGCAGTGGGAGCGAGCCTGCCTTGCCGGCAGGCAGGTAACAAAAAATTCCAAAGTTTTACAGAAGAAATCTATATAAAAAAAATTAACAGTAAACAAAAGCAAAAAAAATGAAAAAATATTTTTTTTTGAAAGCATAAAGTAGAATAAAAATCAAACGAGGCAACTTTCCATTATTTGGTTAATTGCACCTTTTATGAATACTTTGTCTTGATCGTATTCAATTTCAGAAAATATATTCCTGGTGAAAGGATATTAGAAATTGAAAGTTAAATGAAATGTCATCTTACTAGCGTGACTCTTCCATTTACTTTATGCTCATTTCCGTAAATGTCTTTATATTCTATGAGCCATACATATACTCCTATCTGGCAAAGTTTGTCAGAACCGGCAGGAATACCGTTCCATCCTTCATATAAATCGCTGGTCATAAAAATCTCCTCTCCCCATCTGTCAAAAATATACATGGTAAAATGATCAGGATCTATTCCCAGTCCGACAGGAAGGAAAATATCATTTATACCATCATTGTTCGGTGTAAAACCATTAGGCACATAAAATGAAATGGATTCTGTAACTTCTATTGTATGACGTACAGAATCAATACAGCCAAATGAATTTGTAGCAATAAGCCAAATAGTAAATATACCGGAACCTGAAAAATAATGTTGCGGGGATGATTCATAGGAATAGTTGTATATCCCGGAAGTAGTATCGCCGAAATTCCAACTCCAGAATGCTGCATCATCGCACTGGTCATAGAACTGCACTGCAGGGTCAATTGATGAAACTGAAGATGGATAATAAGAAAATTCCGCATCAATACTTGGGAAAACACTGATCATGCCAGAAAACGATTGTGTTGCTGAACAGCCGTTTGTATCGTACGCCATCAAAGCAACATTATATGTCCCGGTATTGTTATAAGTATGTTGTGGATTCTCTGCTGAACTTGTTGCTCCATCGCCAAAATTCCAGAAGTAAGTTAGATTGGGTGGTGTGGTATTATTGATAAAATTCACTAACAAGGGCGGGCATCCGGAACTTATATCAGGAAAAAAGGATATTACAGGAAGAGGAATTACATTGATAAATACTTCATCAGTAGCAGTACACCCATTACCTGTAACAGTCACTATATACGTCAGTGAAAATGGAGGTGTAACAGAGATCGTATTTGTGGTGTCACCTGTACTCCATACATAGTATGTTCCTCCTGAAGCATTAAGTACAACAGATTCTCCGACACAGATAATCTGGTCGGGTCCTGCATCTGCAGGTGGTGCGGTATTCACATATACAATAGCATCATCAGATGCTGTACATCCGTTGCTTGCAGTTACGGTCACAAAATACATTGTTGTGGAATCAGGAATAACAATAATGGAATCAGTTATCGCACCTGTGTTCCATAGATACGATGCCCCGTTATATGAGTACAATGTCACAGATTCTCCTTTGCATATTGTAACATCTGGACCGGCGTTGGGAACAGGAACAGGATTAATATTCAGAGTTACATTATCCGATGCCGAACAGCCATTATTAGTTACTGTTACTGAATATGTGGTTGTGGCAGCCGGTGAAACATTTATTGATGCTGTCATCTGTCCATTGCTCCATTGGTAAGTGGTACCACCACTGGCTATAAAAGTTGCTATTGTGCCAAAGCATACAGTCTGGTCAGGACCAGCTTCAGCATATGGAATGGAATTTACAACAACTGTAATTGATTGAGATGCCCAGCAAAGTGCATTTGATCCCGTTACTGTATATACTGTCGTCACTGCTGGTGATGCTATAACTATATTGCCTGATGCAGTGTTAAGCCCTGTTGCAGGGCTCCAGGTATACGAAGTAGCACCACTGACGGCAAGCTGAATGCTATCACCTAAGCAAATTGTTGGAGTTGATGGATATATACTTAATATGGGTGTTGCAATATCTACATTTACCTGGTCTGATGATGTACATCCGTTGCTGGTAACAGTCATAGAATACGTGGTACTTATGACAGGAGTGACAGTAATAGTAGCTGCTGTATCTCCCGTACTCCAGTTATAAGTACCACCTCCGGAACCTGTAAGTACCGCCATTACACCACTACAGACAGTTTGATCACTTCCGGCATTTGCAACTGGAACAGGGTTTACAACAACAATAACATCATCGGTTGCTGAGCATGAAGCTGTAGAAGTTACGGTAACGCCGTATGTTGTTGTGAAAGCAGGAGTCACAGGATTAATCGAAGAGGTAATTCCATTGCTCCACAAATAATCAATGCCGCCTGTTGCTGAAAGAGTAGCAGTTTGCCCCTGGCAAATGGCTTGATCAGTACCGGCATTGGCGGCTGGCAGAGGATTGACAATTACTGTCACACCATCGGTGGCACTGCATCCGTTCACATCAGTACCCGTTACTGTATATGTTGTTGCCATATTTGGTGTAACAATAATTGAAGCATTGGTTTCTCCTGTACTCCACAAATAGGTAAGTCCACCACTGGCATTAAGAATGACATTGGTACCGTCACAAATGGTCTGATCCTGTCCCGCTCCGATGGATGGCAATGGATTCACAGTAATGAGAGCATTATCTGATGCGCTGCAACCATTATTGGTAACAGTGACTGAATAATAGGTGTCTGTCAGAGGAGATACTGTAATTGAAGATGTTGACATTCCGTTGCTCCAGGAATATGTTGTCCCGCCGCTGGCAGTGAGAGTTGCGGATTGTCCGTAACAAATCACCTGATCATTAATTACTGCAGTAGGTAATGAATTCACCGTAATAGTAAGATCGTCAGTTGCTACACAGCCATTGTTACCCGTCACAGTCACAGTATAGGTTGTAGTCACTGCAGGACTCACATTAATTGCTGGCGTCATCGCCCCTGTATTCCACTGATAGAAAGAGCCTCCTGTAGCGCTCAGCTGAATTGTATCATCCATGCAAATCAGCTGATCAGGTCCGGCATTGGCCGGAGGTGGATAATTAACTGTTACGATAATATCATCGGAAGCCGTACACCCATTGCTTGTTACTGTAATAAAATAATTTGTAGTTGATGATGGATTGACAGAAATTGAGGCAGTGTTTCCTCCTGTATTCCATAAATAGGATGTTCCGCCAGAAGCAAAAAGAGATGCTGTGTTGCCCTGGCAAATAGTTTGATCAACACCTGCATTGGCAGTAGGTGTTGGATTTACAAAAGCTGTAACATCATCTGTAGCTGTACAACCATTATTGCTCGTAACCGTAACATAATATGTAGTTGTTGCTGATGGTACAATACTAATTGATGATGCTGCGCTTCCAGTACTCCATAAGTATGACGAGCCACCGCTGGTTGAAAATGTGACCGACTGTCCTTCACAAATTGTTTGGTCAGATCCTGCATTAGCTGAAGGGACAGAATTCACAAACACTGCAACATCATCAGAAGAAGTGCAGCCGTTTGAATTGCTTACTGTGACTGAATATACTGTTGTAGATGAAGGAGAAACTGTTATTGAAGATGTACCAGCACCTGTATTCCATACATAAGAAGAACCTCCATTGGCAACGAGTGTAACCGTTTGTCCAAGACAGATGGACTGATTTGCACCCGCATTGGCTAACGGCAATGAATTAACAAAAACAACAGTTTCGTCAGTTGCAGGACAACCATTGCTGCCTGTGACCGTAACTGTATACGTTGATGTTATCATGGGTGCAACATTAATTGCAGGAGCATTCTGTCCGCTGCTCCACTGATAATAAAAGCCGCCGGATGCCAAAAGGTTCGCTGAAAATCCAAGACAAATTGTTTGGTCAGATCCTGCATCAGCAGTAGGTGAAGGATTAATGTTTACTGTAATATCATCGGTAGCTGTACATCCATTATTATATACAGTTACGATATAGGTGCTTGTAGAAATCGGATTTACAGAAATAGTTGCCGATACATCCCCTGTGCTCCACTGGTAGGATGAGCCACCTGTTGCCGTCAGGTTTGTTGATTGTCCAAAACATATTGTTTGGTCTATACCGGCATATGCTACCGGCAAATTATTCACAAAAATTGTAACATCATCAACAGCATAGCATCCGTTGCTTCCTGTTACTGTCACAGTATATGTTGTGGTTGATGATGGTGAAATATTAATTGAACCTCCGACTGAACCATTATTCCATTGGTAAGTTGTTCCTCCTGTGGCAGTGAGAGAAGTTGACAGGCCCTGGCAAATCGTCTGATCTGTTCCTGCAAAAGCCGTTGGCGTTGTATTTACGAAGACTACTACATCATCAGATGAACTGCATCCGTTACTGTTGGTAACTGTTACAACATAAGTAGTGGTTGTCAGGGGAGCGACATTAATTGACGCAGTACTTGCACCAATATTCCATTGATAGGATGAACCTCCACTTGCTGTTAGTGTCGCTGACTGATTCTGACAAATAATTTGATCAGCACCTGCACTGGATATTGGCAAAGCATTGACATAAACAGTCACATTATCAACAGCAGAACACCCGCTGCTGTTTGTCACAGTTACTGTATACGAAGTAGTCGCAGAAGGTGAAATATTAATAGCAGCAATAGTTTCTCCGCTGCTCCATAAATAATTTGAGCCTCCGGTAGCAGTTAATGTTGTCGATTGCCCCTGACATAACACCTGATCAGATCCGGCATTGGCCAATGGCAGTGAATTTACAAAAACTGAAACTTCATCAGTGGAACTGCAGCCATTGCTATTTGTAACTGTGACAATATAGTTGGATGTGGAATATGGAGTAACATTTACAGAATTGGTTGTTGCTCCTGTTGACCATAGGTACGATGTACCACCCGTAGCTGTTAATGATGCCGAAGCACCGTAACATATGGATTGATCGGAACCGGCATTTGCAGTTGGCAAAGCATTAACGTTTATAATAACATTATCGGATGCTGAGCAGCCATTACTGCTCACAACAGTAACTGTATAAGCTGTAGTTGACGATGGTGAAACATTTATTGAAGCTGATGTCCCACCTGTATTCCACGTATAGGATGATCCTGCACTCGCAGTAAGCGTAGCCGTATATCCCTGGCAGATGGTCTGATCAGCACCGGCATTGGCAGTAGGTAAATTATTCACATTGACAATAGCATTATCAGAAGCTGTACATCCGTTGCTGCTCGTAACTGTCACAACATAATTAGTAGTGACTACTGGTGAAATTGTCAGCGTTGAAGAAGTTATTCCTGTGTTCCATAAATAATTTGCCCCTCCGCTGGCTACAAGAGTTGCTGTCTGTCCCACACATATGGTTTGATCAGGCCCAGCACTGGCTGCCGGAGTTGCATTAATATTTACTGTAATATCATCGGATGATGTGCAACCATTCAGATTGCTTGCAGTCACTGTAAAAGTCGTTGTAACAGAAGGTGCAACGACAAATGATGAAGAACTTAAACCATTACTCCAAATATAGGAACTTCCTCCGCTTGCCGTAATAGTCACTGATCCACCCTGGCAGATACTCTGGTCGCTTCCGGCATTGGCAACAGGTAAAGTATTTACATTGACAAGGACTGCATCGGAAGCGGTGCAGCCATTGCTGCTGGTTACAGTTACAGTATACGTAGTTGAAGATACAGATGGTGAAACGATGATAGTAGCAGTCGTAGCTCCTGTGTTCCATTGATAACTTGTTCCAAGGCTTGCAGTAAGAGTTGCAGCCTGCCCCAAACAAATGGTCTGATCTGTACCTGCATTGGCCGTTGGCAAATACAATACACTTACAACTGCATTATCAGTAGCGGAACAACCGCCGGCATTTGTTACTGTTACGGAATATGTTGTTGTTGAGGTTGGTGTAACTGAAACAGATGCTGTAGTTACTCCTGTGCTCCATAAATACGATGTTCCACCGGATGCATTCAGTGTCGCTGATTGTCCCTGGCATACCGTTTCATCAACACCAGCATTTGCAACAGGCAGATTGTTTACATTTATTGTCACTACATCAGAAGCAGTACATCCATTTGCTCCCGTCACTGTCACAAAATAATTAGTCGTAACTGATGGCGCAATAATCTGTGAAGAGGAGACAGATCCATTACTCCATAAATAAGATGTACCTCCAGTTGCAGAAATAGTTGAAAAACTTCCTTCACATATTGTTTGGTTTGTTCCGGCATCAGCTGTTGGAACACTATTGACTGTAACAATGACTTCATCTGTTGCACTGCAGGTTCCACTTGTAGTCGTGACAGTATATGTTGTATTTCCTGCAGGTGAAACATTAATTGAATTAGTAGTTGCACCGGTACTCCACAGATAATTTGATCCGCCGCTCGCCACAAGGTTTGCAGATTGTCCGGTGCAAATTACCTGATCTGCGCCTGCATCAGCTGTAAGTGTAGCAGCAACATTAACAAAAACATCGTCCGTAGAACTGCATCCTCCGCTTGATACTGTCAAAGTATAAGTGGCAGAAGTAGCCGGGGAAACAGAGATTGATTGTGTTGTCATACCATTGCTCCACAAATAACTTCCTGCTGTCGTAGCCGCCAATACAGCGGTTTCACCCGGGCAGATCGTATGATCAGGTCCTGCATTTGCAACAGATAATGGATTAATGTTTACTGTAACTGCATCGGTAGCCTGGCAGCCGTTGCTCGTAACTGTGACGGTATATGTAGTAGTGCTTGATGGAGAAACATTAATGCTTGCATTAGGACTTCCGGTATTCCAAATGTAAGATGTTCCCCCGCTAGCTGTAAGTGTAGTTAACTGGTATGGACATACATTCTGATCACTACCTGCATTAGCTATTGGCAAAGGGTTTACATTAATTATCGCTTCATCGGTATCTGTACAACCGTTTGCATTCGTCACAGTAACAGTATAGGTTGCAGTCGATGCGGGAGTAACATTGATGGCAGATGAATTTGATCCGGTATTCCATTGATAAGTACCTCCACCTGAAGCGGTAATTGTCGCAGTCTGGCCTTGGCAAATGGTTTGGTCATTACCTGCATTTGCAATAGGTATAGTATTAACATTTACAACAGCATTGTCCGATGCTGTACATCCATTTACACCAGTTACTGTTACCGAATATGTTGTAGTGGAAGACGGAGAAACTGTTACTGATGCAGTATTTGCCCCCGTGCTCCATAAATATGTAGATCCACCGCTTGCTGTAAGAGTAGCAGACAGACCCTGACATACAGTTTGATCAACACCAGCATACGCTGCAGGAAGAGAGTTTACAGTTACCACAACATTATCGGATGCACTGCATCCGTTCGAACTGGTGACAGTAACATAATATGTCGTACTATTCGAAGGGCTGACATTTACTGAAGCTGTATTTCCGCCATTGCTCCATGAATAACTTGCACCACCCGTAGCAGTGAGTGTTACAGACTGACCCTGGCATACTGACTGGTCAGTTCCTGCGTATGCTGAAGGCAATGCATTTACAGTGATTACCACATTATCAGATGCACTGCATCCATTGCTCGTAACTGTTACACTATATGTAGTTGTTGAAGATGGTGACACATTAATAGAAGGTGTTGTAAGTCCGTTGTTCCACTGGTAACTTGTTCCTCCGCTGGCATTCAGTGTAGATGATTGACCCTGGCATATAGTCTGATCAGGACCGGCAAATGCGGTTGGCAATGTATTTACATAAACAAAAACATTATCTGATGCTGTGCATCCATTGCTTGCAGTAACAGTAACAATATAATTTGTGGTTACCGCTGGTGTGACACAAATTGAAGCTGTGTTGCCACCTGTACTCCATTGATAAGAAGAACCTCCGCTGGCAGTCAGTGTTGTTGAGCCTCCCACACAAATTGTCTGGTCAGCGCTCGCATATGCAACAGGCAATGTATTAACATTAACAGTCACATTATCTGATGCGGTACATCCGTTCCCACTTGTCACAGTAACTGTATATGTAGATGTTGATGATGGCGTTACATTTATTGAAGAAGTATTGGCACCAGTATTCCATTGATAGGAGGCACCGCCGCTTGCAACAAGGGAAGCAGATTGTCCCTGACAAATGGTTTGATCAATCCCTGCATTAGGAACAGGAAGAGCATTCACATAAACCGATACATTATCAAAAGCAGTACACCCATTTATTCCTGTCACGGTTACAGTATAAGTAGAAGTTGAAGCGGGAGTTACATTTATTGAAATATTACCTGATCCTGTGCTCCAGATATACGAGCTGCCGCCGCTGGCTGTAAGAGTTGTCGACTGCCCTGCGCAGATCATCTGATCCGCACCGGCATCAGCTGGAGGTAAAGGATTTACATTCACAATCACATTATCTGAGGCATTGCATCCTGAAGTATTGGTAACAGTAACAGTATAGGATGTAGTAGATGCAGGATTGACATTGATGGTTGCTGTGTTTCCGCCAGTACTCCACTGGTATGATGATCCACCGCTTGCCGTAAGGGTGGTACCTTGTCCTAAACAGATTGTAACATCGGTACCTGCATTTGCTGTAGGTGTAGGATTAACAGTTACAAGCACTGCATCGGTTGCTGAACAACCATTTCCACTTGTTACAGTAACTGTATATGTTGTAGTTGAAGCAGGGCTGATGCTTATTGAAGAAGTTGTCGCTCCTGTGTTCCATAAATATGAAGATCCACCGGAAGCAGTAATTGAAATGGACTGACCAGAACATAAGGACTGATCAGGTCCTGCTGATGCGGTGGGTGAAGCATTCACGTATACAACAACATTATCGGAGGCTGTGCAACCATTTCCGCCTGTTACTGTAACAGTATATGTCGATGTTGAAGAAGGCGAAACAATAATTGAAGAGGTACCTGTACCTGTGTTCCACAGGTATGATGAACCACCACTGGCTGTAACAGTCGTTACTTGTCCCTGGCAGATTGTTTGATCAGCACCTGCATTCGCCGTCGGGGTTGCATTGACATTGACAGTCACATTATCAAGAGCAGTACAACCAAATGCATTGGTAACCGTAACAACATAATTTGTGCTCGATGCAGGATTAACGCTTGTTGATGCGGTACTAGCACCATTGCTCCATTGATAAGAAGTACCTCCGCTCGCTGTTAATGCTACTGATTGCCCCTGACATATTGTTTGATCAGGACCGGCACTGGCCGCAGGAATAGGATTTACATTGACTGCAACAGCATCGGTGGCAGTACATCCGTTACTTGTTGCAGTAACAGTATAGGTGGTAGTACCCGATGGAGTGACATTAATCGAGGACGTAGTTGCACCATTGCTCCATACATAAGTAGAGCCGCCTGTTACAGTAAGAATGGCCGATTGCCCCTGACACAATGTTTGATCGGCACCGGCATTAGGTACTGGTAATGAATTCACCGTAACTGTTGAACTTCCTGTTGCAGTGCAGCCGTACGTATTGGTGACAGTGACATAATATGTAGTAGTAGTCGCTGGGGTGACTGTTATTGACGAGCTGGATGAACCATTACTCCATTGATAACCAGTACCTCCGCTTGCTGTAATCGATACACTAGAACCCGTGCAAATGGTAGAAGTTTGCGGAACAACCGAAACGTTAGGTAGTGGATTCATCACAACATTGATACTAGCAGACTGTGAACCGCACTGGTTGTATAAAGTATCCTGGATCTCTATATAATATGTTCCGGGGTTTGTGGCAAAATAAGTGCTTGAATTACCAACTACTGTCCCAGTTGCATTTGTCCATATATAAGTAAAAGGTTGGGCGCCACCTGTAGTGTTCGCTGTAAGTAGTATACCACTTTGATTGGCACAATAACTCGGTGAGGATGGTCCTATAGATACTGTTAATTTGGGAACAAGATAAACGCGGATGGTATCACACCACATGGGAGCGCTGTTGCATGATGCAGCAATGGGCATCGCACAGACTTGGTAATCAATATAACCGGGATAAGGTGTATGTGGTGTAAAATAAGGAGATATACATGTTGTACAGCTTAGAAAACTATTATATAAACCTCCTGAAGTAATATCGTTCCAGGTTATCGTTGTTGAGTCAACACCATATGCATGCAGCTGTATCTGGCAATTGTCAGTAGTATATGTATCGGGATCAAGATAAGGATTGGAATATGCCGTTATTTCATAGGTGTTTTGGTTATTACCGGGTTTACAAAACGTTAGAGTATGCGGCCCAGGGCCGATAATGCAGATAAACTCTCCAACCTGCACCGGTGGACCACAATTGATTTGATAATACATCGCTCCGGGAGGAATTGCACCCGAGGCAATATTAAAACTAATAGCAACTGTGGCGGGATCGAGGATTAATTCAAACTCTATACATCTCATCGAATTACCTGTGTTACCACAACAAGTATCAGCTCTTACTACAGGAGGATTAGAAACCCATGTTCCATTAGGATTTCCGACAAGGTTAACCTGGAAAAAGGGTGTGCCGCCACCACAAAGCCCTGACTGGGCATTAACCTTGATGCCAAGAAAAAGTAAAAATATTATGAATAAACCTATCTTTTTATTCAATGCTAATTATATATAAGCCGCAATTATTTCATTGCAAAATTTGTAAAATTACGAATCAGAAACCATACATGCAATTTTTTTATTAAAAACCTTCCCCAAAAACTTTACAAGAGAATTTAATTTCGAATAATAAGTAGACCATGATTATTAATAATTTGATAAAAAATTATATTTCATAAACAAAAAAATGAAATATTAAGGTAAATTCGATGCACTCATATTTTATATAAAAAAAATAAAATTTCATAAAAAGAACTTACAATATGTCGAATAATTTACATAATCTATTATGTGGTTTAGTTTTTTATTTCATTGACTATCAC
>JAZDMF010000125.1:0-9013 GCA_043801235.1 Bacteroidota bacterium
AGGACTGACTGCAAACACCAATTACACATGGAAAGTATGCCCTGATTACGGTTCGGGATGGACATTGTTTACGGCTACCGAAAACTTTTCCACGCTTAGCGCCAAAGTGATAAATCCGGATATCGGCCTTAGTGATAACACTATTTCTGATCTGGTGATTTATCCGAATCCCATTACATACAGGACAAATATCAGCTTTGTTTCTTCTTCGACCGACAAATGTTATATTAC
Organism: Bacteroidota bacterium; assembly: GCA_043801235.1. GTDB lineage: Bacteria > Bacteroidota > Bacteroidia > Bacteroidales > CG2-30-32-10 > DAOQAK01. The sequence goes on from JAZDMF010000125.1 coordinate 232, forward strand.
ATTGTACGATATCATTGGTAAACCTGTTTCCTGTTATGAATATTATGTAGTTGAAGGATTTAACATCTATAATATTTCAGCATTTGGGCTGGCTGAAGGAATTTACTTCCTGGAGTTTCGTATGAAAGATGAAAAGAATATTACTAAGATGGTTATTAATAGATGATACGCAAAAAGCAACAAAATGCTTTAATCGTTCTTAAGGGTCAATTCCCTGCCCCTCTGGGGCGCACAACATCGCCTGTGCGTTGGCGTCTTTGATACCCCGCTGCTTGCGGCGGGGTCATTCATTACAAAAGCATTTTTTAATGATATATCACATCTGTAGTTTGAATATTTATACTATCAAGAACCAATAAAGGGTAAAAAATTCCCATTATGGTAATTTATTCAAACCCAAGCCCGTAAGCCCTTTCATTCCGACCTTCAATGTAATTGATAAATGATTTATTTACCACTTTGTTTCCTCCGGGGGTTGGATAATTTCCTGTGAAATACCAGTCGCCGGTGTTTTCAGGACATGCTTCGTGAAGGTCTTCAATGGTCTGGAAAATTATCTGAAGTTCTGCCTTTACTTCTTTTTCCTTAAGCATTCGCGATATTTTTTCAGAAATCTGTTCAGCAGTAAAAGGTCTATAAATCAGTTTAACATAGTTTACAATCTTTTCTTTGGAAAAGAATTCCTGTTCCTTACATTTCCTGTAAACTTCATTAATCACACTCGTCTGACGCGTGTCCCGCAATAATTCAATGGCCGCTTTAAAAGCAATAAAATCGCTTAGTTTAGCCATGTCAATGCCATAACAGTCGGGGTAGCGTATTTGTGGTGCTGAAGATGCAACGATAATTTTCTTAGGGTTAAGCCGGTCGAGCATCCTGACGATACTTTGTTTTAATGTGGTACCCCGAACGATGGAATCATCAATAACCACAAGCGTATCAGAATAATTGCGCACAATACCGTATGTAACATCATAAACGTGGGTAACTAAATCGTCGCGTTTGTTATCCTGCGTTATAAAAGTCCGGAGCTTAATATCTTTTACGGCAAGAGTTTCAATCCTGGGTTTAAGTTTAAAAATTTCGTCAAGCTTTTCAGACGTCAGAAAGCTACCTGTTTGTAGTATTTTTTCTTTCTGGATTTTTTTGCAAAATGCATTGAGTTCTTCAATAAGGCCGTTAAATGCAGTGACCGCTGTGTTAGGAATATATGAAAAAACCGTGTTTTCTAAATCATAATTTATTGCTTTCAGGATAGCTGGAGCAAGATTTTTTCCAAGTTTTTTTCTTTCACAATAAATATTTTTATCGGTTCCCCGCGAAAAATATATTCTTTCGAATGAGCATGATTTTTTTTCCTGTGGCTCGCGGCATACAACCTCATTAAACGCCCCGTCTTTTTTAATGATAACAGCATGTCCCGGTTTCAATTCCTGTACTGAATCAACAGGCACATTAAATGCTGTCTGTATAGCAGGTCGTTCAGAAGCAACTACAACAATCTCATCATTTTTAAAATAAAATGCCGGTCTGATTCCCCATGGGTCGCGGATAACAAATGCATCACCATGTCCTAACAATCCGGCTATCACATATCCGCCATCCCAGTCTTTACATGATTTTGCCAGAATATTCTGAATATTCATGTTTTGCTGTATTAGAGGAGAGATTTCTTTTTTATGAAAGCCTTCCGATTTATATTTTTTAAGCAGGTCGTCGTTTTCACTATTAATATAATGACCGATCTTTTCCATAATAGTTATGGTGTCGGTGGTTTCATATGGATGCTGTCCGAGATTAAGAAGTTTTTCAAATTGCTCGTCGACATTAGTGAGGTTGAAGTTTCCTGCAACTACCAGGGTCCTCGAAAGAAAGTTGTGCTGTAAAATAAAAGGATGGCAGGTTTCAATATTATTCACGCCGAATGTGCCATAGCGCAAGTGCCCAAGAAATAATTCACCTGTAAATTCAAGGTTCTGTTTAAGCCATCTGACATCGTTCAGCCTTTCAGGAGTTTTTCCTGATATTTTTTCAATCGATGAATTTATTTTTTCATAAATATCTTTGATGGGAGCTGACGAATTGGAGCGGCTTCTGTCAAGATAATGATATCCGGGATCAACATCAAATTTAATTCCTGCAATACCGGCTCCGTCCTGTCCGCGGTTATGCTGCTTCTCCATTAACAGGTACAGTTTGTTTAATCCATAAAGGGCTGTGCCGTACTTTGCAAGGTAATATTCAAGAGGTTTCAAAAGCCTGATGAGGGCAATACCGCATTCATGCTTGATAGCATCGCTCATGTGGGAGGTATTAAAAAGCAAAATTAGTGGTTTTTGCCAGGCAAAAACAAAGAAAACTAAATATTTTTTTAAAGAAAAATTGTATAATTAAACAAGTAACGTTTTTTTATATATATAATTTTATATCAATTATTTGTAAAACAATAACACAATTCAACAGGTAAGAAATTAATTATTTCATTTTGTTTTCAGCCAAGGTATTATTGCATCTTTGTAACAGAAAACAAAAGATTTAAGAATTTAAAAAATAAATTTATGAAAGCGCTCATTAAAACTAATGTTTACTTGCTGGTGTATCTGACCTTTATTGCAACCATTATTATTGTCAGCATTACTCTGGGATAAGGTAAAAATAAAACACCACAAACAAAATAATAATTATTTCAACAAGTAATAATAAATCTATTATTTTAAAACATAAACAATAAAAAAATACGAAATTTCTTAAAATGAACAGGTAAGAAGTATATTTTTTTAATTGTTATATGTCCGCAAACGAATATAAATTTGCTTATGAAAAATAAAATTCCTAATTTTACTAACCTTTAAACCTATACATTATGAAAAAGATTCTGCTCTCCCTAATGCTGTTGTGCATAAACGTATTTTCTTTTGCACAGAATGTAACAACCACTATCAGCGGCACAATAATAAATTCCTCTACAGGATTGCCTGTTAGTTATCAGGCCGTATATATTGTTGCCGACTCTAACTCAGGCTTTAATTTCTATAGCGAAGTGTACACCGACAATAACGGGTATTATGCCGACACATTGACCATACCACATCCATCTCAAATTCCATTTTATATTTCAACATCAAACTGCAATGGAGCAATAATAACAAATATAGTGATCAGCAGCACTCTTCCTATGATCTCCTGCTTTACAATTAACTGTGGTGGAAATCCCACGAACTGTTCTGCCGGTTTTTCAGCTTATCCTGATTCATTAAACACTCTGGGATATACGTATTATTTTTATGATCAATCTTCAGGTGGTGCAGGAACTATTACTTCATGGTATTGGGATTTCGGCGACGGAGGAACATGCACCATGCAAAATACAACACACACTTTTGCAAATATCGGACTATATAATGTTTGCCTTACAATTGCCACCGATTCTGGATGCACTGCCACTTACTGCGATAATATTTATGTCGACAGCACGAATACACCGCCATGTCATGCATCATTCCAGTACACAGTAAATAATGCAAGTGTTGATTTTTATGGCTGGGCAAATAATTCAGGCGCAACTTATACATGGGATTTTGGTGATGGTTCTTCGGGTACAGGACAAAATGTTACACATATTTATTCTGTACTGGGCTCATATACAGTATGCCTTACCATTACCACCGGCAACGGTTGCTCCGATACTTATTGCGCAACAGTAATCACAGGGTCTTCATCAAATGGTTGTCCGGCTTCATTTTACGCTTATAATGATTCCCTTGGTGTGTACACCTATCAATTTGTAAATACTTCTCCGGGCGCCAATAACGGGATTGCTTTTTACTGGAATTTTGGCGATGGGACAAGCTCAAACGATGTGAATCCTATACATACATTTGGCGGAATTGGAACTTACACTGTTTGCCTTCATGTACTTGATGACAGCACGGGAGTTATTTTATGCCATTACTGTGAAACAATTGTTGTTGATTCTTCAAACACTACAGGATGTTATTCCTATTTCGGCTGGAATTCTGCAAACGACGGATCTGTGTATTTCTATGATTATTCAGGTGCCGGTTGTCCTTCTGACACCATAATTTCATGGACATGGTGCTTTGGCGATGGCTCTTCCTCAACCGACCAGAACCCTATACATTTTTATGGTACAGGACTGTATAATGTATGCCTTACTATCAATACGGCTTCGGGATGTTCTTCAACCTATTGCGATTATTTACAGGTATATTACAATGATTCCAGCAATTACTGCAACCTGTACGTAACGGCAAATTCAATAATTAATGAATCGGTAACCGGCGCTGCTGACGGTGCTATTGATATTGATGTATTCGGCGGAACGCCTCCTTATGCATTTTCATGGAGCAACGGCGAAACAACTGAAGATATTTCCGGCCTCACTGCAGGTTATTATGATGTTGTGGTAACGGATAATTCCGGAATACAAGGTTGTCATACCTGGGCTACTTTTGAAATACTCACACAGTCTGATTCTTCTAACTGGGGTTATATTGATACGCTGAATACAACCCCCTTCGACAGCTGCTTTAATTTCTCAATAGGCAGTGCATATATATATAGCTTCACTTTCATAGATAATACTACTATTGAAATTACCTGGATTGTTTATGACACACAAGGAATTGATCATGGTTTTGTAACAGTTATTTACACTTTTGCTAATTACGGAAACTATCAGTTTTCAGTAACTATCATTTGTGGCTCTGCTAAAAGTACTCATACTTTTTATGATCATCTATACATCATGGACCTTGCTGCTGGCTTAACTGATATAAATTCTGCTTCAGAAAATATGATGTTGTACCCAAATCCTGTAACTGATAAATTAAATGTGGAAATAAGCCTGCCTTCAGACATGGTGACAGTGAGTATAATAAACTCAATGGGACAGACAATTCTTGCAAATACCACAGCTTATGATTATAGCCAAAACGGATTCTCAATCAATACCTCTTCCTTATCAAAAGGATTGTACTTTGTTCAGGTGAATAATAACGGACAAACAATTACCGGCAGGTTTGTCAAATAAAACATCATTTGTTCTCATGGCCCAAACAGCGATCTTATTACGGTCGCTGTTTTTTTTATTTTAGATTTGCATTATGTTTACCATATTGAAATTTAAGAAATCTGATGAGGAATTATTTGCAAAGGCATTTGCTATCCGCACCGAAGTTTTTGTAAAAGGATTGAATATCGATCCTCTTCTTGAGGCTGATGAATACGATGCTGTTGCACATCATTTTCTATTGCTTGAGAATGATATTCCTCTGGCTACCGCCCGCTGGCGTGAAACGGAAAAAGGCATAAAGCTGGAACGTTTTGCTGTTCCTGCAGCTCACAGAAATAAAGGCATCGGAGCTTTTCTGCTTAAAGAAATACTTGCGGATGTAATTCCTTTAAAGGAAAAAATTTATCTTCATTCACAATATACAGCCATTAATTTATATCTGAAAAATGGTTTTAAAATAGAAGGGCCGTCATTTGAAGAAGCAGGAATAAAACATTATTGCATGGTGCATGAAGGATAATCACAGGGGAATATCCTGCCAGATTTTACCGGAAAAATATTTAATACTGTTGAACCCGATATCCTTTAATATTCCAATGGTTTCATCATAATACAAAATCAGTTCGACGGGTAAGTGCGCATCTGAACTGATTGTAACAGGAATATTCCTTTTGTATATTTTTTTCAGAATATTTACTCCGGGATATAGTGAATCGCATCGCTTTCTGTAAATTCCCCTAGTGTTGACTTCCACAACACATCCGTTTTTTTGAACAATATCAAGTAGTTGATTTATCAAATCCTTATACCAATCTTCATCCTCAGAAAAAAAACGGTTTTTATTATGCATTTTAATTTTATCGATATGTCCGATAATATCGGGATTTTGAGTCAGAACCATTTCCGAGATTTGGTAATAATATGCCTGAACGGCCAGTTTGATATCATTATTGAAAGTATCCTGCAATCCGGTTAAATAATTTTTTTCAGGACCATCAATAAACCACAATCTTCCGTTTTCCCTGTTCCTCACCAAATGCACAGAACCTATAACGTAATCAGTTGCCATTCTTTGCTTCAGAAGATAAACGTCATCAGAAAGGCCGGGCACATAATCGAATTCAAATCCCAGAAAAATATTTATCTGCTTATTATATTTTTCCTTTAACGCTCTTATTTCAGAAACATACTTTTCAATATTGTGTTCCTTGATGCTGTATCCATTATCAAAAGGCAGAGGTGAATGGCATGAAAAGCCAAGTGCGGACATTTTTCTCTTTACTGCTTCTTTCACATAATCTTCTGGCTGGGCCTTGCCATCGCAATAAATAGTGTGGGTGTGAAAGTTGAAATAATTCATCCGTAATATGATTTCCTCTTTTGCAAAAATACCAAATCGCAAGTACTAAAATAAAAAAACGCAGCATTTGTAATCGGTAATCAGTGGTCGGTAATCGGCAGCTCTTATCCGAACTACTGATTACTGATAACTGTTCACTGATTACTCTTTTAATAAACAACTTAAGATTCTTCGGGTTCTTGCCGTTAACTTGATTGAAGCCGCCTTTAACTGATTTTATATGCCGTTACACTGATTGTGGGTTGTTCCACTGGTTTCCTCGATATACCTTTACATCAGAAAACGAACGAAAAACATAAATTCTGAAAAGTGTCGCAAAATTTAAAAATCAGAAATCATGAAAACGATAATAAAAGATAACGTATATGTGCTGATCTACCTGGCTTTCATAACCAGCATTGTTATTGTCAGCATGATGATAGGATAAAGGAACCAAGGGGAATGTCCGCCAATTGTGTGAAAGCGCCCGGCCTGCCCAAATATGCTCTCTGTTGCTTTCTATTCCTCATTCAATCACCGGGACGCCATGGACAAGGGAAGTTGTTAAAACGGCTTCCCCTTTTTTTTAAGCCCAAAGAACCAAGCCCAAAATTCCAAATTCAAAGGTAGTTTTGAATCATAATGATTATGATTACTTTTATTTTCCTTGGGATTTTGAGCTTGGGGCTTGGGATTTGGGATTTTATTTTTTATGAGACCTTCCTGTATCTCCACACAGCAAAAGAAAGTATTACAACAGCATAAACTGAAATGCTTATTAATTGCCGCAGTATATCGGTAATTCCGGAACCTTTCAGCAAAACCATGCGGACTACCTGAATAAAATACGCTACAGGGTTAATAATATTCAGATTTTGCGCCCAGGCAGGCATGCTTTCAACAGGAGTAAATAAACCGCTCATCAGAATAAATATTACCATAAAAAACCAGGTTATAAACATTGCTTGCTGCTGTGTTTGATTAACTGTAGAAACAAAAAGTCCCAGGCTCATAACAACAATCAGGTATATTGCTGCAAACAGAAAAAGCAAAAACAGGTTTCCGGCAAGAGGAATATCAAAAATCAGTTTTCCCAGAAATAAACCAAATGCAAGTTCAAAAAGAGCAATGATCCAAAAGGGTAGTAATTTTCCTATAATAAACTGATGTTTTTTTATTGGCGTAATATTGATTTGCTCTATGGTTCCAATTTCTTTTTCTTTCACAACATTCAGCCCGGCAAGGAATAAACCTATGATAGTGACAAGCATAACAAGTATTCCAGGGACCATATAGTTTTTATAATTCAGCTCAGAATTGTACCAGTATGAATATTTTGTACTTATTGTTTGCGTTTGAATACCTCCCGGAATATTTGCCCATTTTGCAACCAGCCCAACATTGTATTCAAGCAAGATGGAAACAGAATATGCATTTACCAGTCCGGCCGATGCGGCATTAATGGCATTAACAAGCAATTGCAGATTAGCTTTGTTTTCAATACGCAGATCGTGTTCAAAATGTTCAGGGATAACTAAAACCATATCAGCTTTTCCTTTTCTAAGATATTCTTCGCCTTCACTGACATTAAATGAACTCCCTGCCAGGTCATAAAATGGAGAACCATTGAATTTGCTGATTATTTCGCGCGATACCGTGCTCATGTCTTTATCAATTACATACATGCGGATATGTTTCATCTCAAATGTGGCTGCATTGACAAGAATAATAAGCTGCACAATCGGCATAATGAGCATTATAGGCAGCATCATTTTATTTCGCCTGATCTGAATGAATTCTTTCTGAATGATATAAAGGATAACTTTCATTCTTTTTCCTATGAGTTTTTATTCCAGCCGGATTTTAAATTTTTTTGCACTCACAAATATTAAAAACAATGTCATGCCTACCAATACCAGCAATTCTTTCCAGATGTATGTTACGCCGAGCCCTTTCAGGATAATTGATTTAATAATTATCAGAAACCATTTTGCAGGTACTATATAACTGAACCACTGTAAAATCAATGGCATATTTTCCACAGGAAAAATAAAACCCGAAAGAAGTATCACGGGCAGCATAAGCCCGGCAAACGAAATAAGCATGGCGGTCATCTGTCCCTTGCTGACGGTTGAAATAAATATTCCCAGTGACAGGGCTGTTGTGATAAAAAGCAAACAAACAGCAAGCAGGAGAAAATAACTTCCGGCTATTTGCATTCCGAAAACAAATTTTCCTAAAAGTATTATTGTTATTGCGTTAATAAACGCAAGCAGGATATATGGAATCACTTTTCCTGCAATGATCAGCGCCGGCTTCAGCGGGGATACCAGCAGCACCTCCATTGTTCCCAGCTCTTTTTCACGTGCAATGGAAATGGATGTCATCATGGCTGACACCAACATCAA
>JAZDMF010000129.1:0-6999 GCA_043801235.1 Bacteroidota bacterium
GCATACGTGTTACGCACCCGTGCGCCGGTCGCCGGCATGTATTGCTACACCCGCTGCCCCTCGACTTGCATGTATTAAGCCTGCCGCTAGCGTTCATCCTGAGCCAGGATCAAACTCTCCATTGTAAGTTTGATTCTTTATATGTCTCAAGATCTATTATTTCTGTCCGGAATTGAACAGGGATATTTGCTACTTTTTTGGCTTTCTTCAATATTTTCAAAGAACGTTATCCATTTTCTAACAATTCTACAAAATGGGCTGCAAAATTAAAAAAGTGTTTTTAATTCTGCCAAATATTTTAAAAAAAAATAAATTAAAATCTTTAAGAACTTTTTTTTCCGTGGGAAAATGGGACTGCAAATTTAATAATTATTTATCCCGGAAAAAATTTTAAATGAACTATTTATTAACAATTTTATAAGAGCGAATCTTTAAATTGGGGGCTGCAAAGATAAAAAAAGATTTTTTTCATTTCCTAATATTATTTCACTTATTTGAAATATTAAGTTTAATGTGTTGATTTTAATGTACTTAAATTTAAACTTTTTTAAAATTGTATGTAATAATATGCACTTATACCCGTTATAATGTATATTTGTTTCAAATTAAAACTTTTAAAGCAAAGCAATGAACCGATTAAAATTCTTATTCCTTGGGTTTCTCCTTATTATTTTATTGAATGAACCTTATGCACAAAAGGATAATAAGGGCAGCGGAAACGAACTTATACATAAATTCTTTACAGGGGGCTCTTTGGGTTTGCAGTTCGGGAGTTATACATATATTAATGTTGCGCCCATCATAGGATACCGCTTCAATGAATATATTGCCTGCGGTATAGGGCCAAATTACACTTTCTACCATAGTAAAGATTACTATTATTACCCGCCTGTTATTTACAGTACACATTTATATGGCGGAAATTTCTTTACACGTGTATATTTTCTAAAAGATATTATTCCAAGCATAAAAGATATTTACGTGCATGGAGAAATAGAAGCCTTGAACGTGGAAACACAATATTTCGATTACTCATTATCTCATCCTGGAAAAAGATACTGGGTAGGAAGCGTCTTTGGAGGTGCAGGAATAAGGCAGATGCTGGGTGAAAGGGTATTTTCAACAATTACCGTTTTATTTAACTTTAATGAAACTATTGACAGCCCATATTATGGAAATCCTTTGGTTTACAGAGTAGGTATTGAAATCAATTTATAAGAAAATATAAAGACACTAAAAAAGGAGGAAAAATTTCTTCCTTTTTTTATTTTTATGTACCAAGAATTTTTAAACGGCCTTCAGTACTTCCACGAGTAGTTTCCAGAACAGGTCAACGCTATCAATGTCTATTCTTTCATCTGGAGAATGCACGCATGTATGGACGTGAGCGAACGGAAGATAAAACATTAAAACAAATTTAACCCAAAGAATGCCGATGCTCTTATCCCGACTTTTCTAAAAAGAGAAGAAGTATGAGAATAATATTCATCTAAGGCGTATTCGGAATTTAAATGATAATAATGACGGGCGCTAATATTCATTATATTTACTATGTAAGCTGGTCAAACTAATTCTTGGTACAGAAAGTGGATAATCTATCATAGAAATAACATTAACGGCTAATGTATCAATATTATTTGCTAAATATTTTAATGTGTATGTTTGAGAATCAGCGGTTTTTTGTGTAAAAAATATCCAGCCTAAATCATCATCAGTAAAATTATAATAAACATCATCGGTTTTTTTACAACTTATAATAAATAAAAACAAGAAAAATATTAAAAACTTTTTCCGCATTTTTCTTTATTATTATATGGTTTTAAGAACCTCAATCAAAAGTTTCCAGAACATTCCAACACTTTCAATATGAATTCTTTCGTCGGGTGAATGAACTCCCCTGAGAGTAGGTCCAAATGAAATCATATCCATTCCCGGATATTTTTCGCCGATAACCCCGCATTCAAGTCCTGCATGAATTGCCAGAACTAAAGGATCTTTTGCAAAAAGTTTTTTGTAACTATCTTTCATTACCGAAAGTATCTCTGAATTCAAATCCGGTTTCCAGCCCGGATAGCCTTCGCCATGTTTTACTTCTGCACCAGCAAGTTTGAAGGCTGAAGCCACCATTCGGGCTATGTCGTCCTTAGAAGTTTCAACAGAACTGCGCTGACTTGTCTGGATAAAAATCTTATTATCTTCTGTTTTAACTGATGCAAGGTTCGTTGATGTTTCAACCAATCCCGGCATATCGGCGGTCATTGCTATTACACCGTGCGGGCAAGCATATAAAGAATGCAGTAATCTGAACTGAGTATCCGGATCAATAACAAAAGCAGGGATTTCAGAATCTTCAATCACAAATTTCAAATCAGGTTCGGTTACATGGAATTCATTTTTAATAATATCATTATATGTGCATGCATATTTAATTAAATTATCTTTTTTATCAGCAGGGACAACAAGATAAGCAAAGGCCTCCCGTGCTATGGCATTTCGTAAATTTCCACCCTCTATTTTAGAAATTCTTACAGCATAATTTTCAGATGCATTCATCAAAAAGCGGTTCATAATTTTTACTGCATTGCCGAGACCTTTATTAATATCATCGCCTGAATGACCGCCTTTCAGCCCGGTAACTGATATTTTATAAGGAAGCATTCTGGCAGGAACATTTTCTTTTTTAAAAGAAAAAGTAACAGAAGTATCCTTCCCTCCTGCGCAGCCAATAAACAACTGGCCTTCATCCTCGGAATCAAGATTCAGTAATACTTTCCCTTTTACAAAACCAGGCTGCAATGCAAATGCGCCTGTCAGTCCGGTTTCTTCATCTACAGTAAAGAGGCATTCCAGCGGACCATGAGCAATGCCCGATGCTTCAAGTATTGCAAGCTGAGCAGCCATGCCTATGCCATCATCCGCTCCAAGGGTAGTACCTTTCGCTTTTACCCAATCACCGTCTTTTACAGGCTGAATCGGATCTCTGTCAAAATCATGAACAGTAGAGGCGTTTTTTTCGCAAACCATGTCAATATGGCTTTGAAGCACCACTGCTTTGTTATTCTCTTTTCCTCTGGTGGCCGGCTTTCTTATAAGAACATTCCCGGCAGAATCTTTCAGTGTTTCAAGATTATTTTTCTTTCCAAATTCAACCAGCCAACCGGCAATTTTTTCTTCTTTCTTTGAAGGACGCGGGATTTTACAGATTTCATTAAAGTAATACCAAACACGTTCAGGCTGTAATTTTAACAGTTCGCTCATAATTTTATTTTCTTCGTTAGCAAAACTAATCAAACTGTTTCATTTATTTGCCACAAAGGTGAAAATTTTTTGTTTATTATTGGCATTCAAGCATTGCATTATAAAATGCTGACAAACTGATTATTTTTTAATTTTGCATTACAAACCACTTAAGAGCTATGAACAGAAATTTCACTTTTTATTTTCTCATGCTTTTTCTGTTCGGCTCGCTGATATGGTTTGCCATCAATAAAGGGGAAGCTGCAAGCAAAATTAAAACGCTTACTGAAACAGAACATGTCAAAATCCAGGGAAAAACTTCACTACCTTCCCCCATAATATCTTCCGATACTTTATCAATAAAGGAATATATTAAGAACAAACTTCAGCATCCCATAAGCCTTCTCATTCTGCAGATCATTATTATTATCATTGTTTCAAGAATTCTGGGAATGCTTTTCGGGAAGATAGGTCAGCCAACGGTAATAGGCGAAATTATTGCCGGCATTATATTAGGGCCATCACTGCTGGGTTTATTTTTTCCGGATACTTTCAATTTTATCTTCCCTGATTTTTCCATGAACAACCTTGAAATTTTAAGCCAAGTAGGCCTGGTGTTTTTCATGTTCATTATCGGGATGGAACTTGATATAAAAATATTAAAGCTTCGTGTAAAATCAGCACTAATTATAAGTCATACCAGCATTCTTTTTGCTTTTTTTCTGGGGGTATGCCTTGCCTTCATATTATACGAAAAATATTCCCCTGCCCATATAAGTTTCAGCAGTTTTGCTTTATTCATAGGAATAGCCATGAGTATTGCGGCTTTTCCGGTTCTTGCAAGGATCATGCAGGAAAGAGGAATGACCAAAACCGCTTTCGGCAAAATGATGATAACCATTGCTGCCATTGACGACCTGACAACCTGGTGCATTCTTGCAGTAGTTATAGCAGTAATACAGGCAGGAAGTATAATGAATGCTCTCTTCACTATCATCATGGTAATTTTGTACATAAGCGTGATGCTTTTTGCCGTTCAGCCTTTTCTGCAGCGCATCGGATCGATATATATTACGAAAGAAATGCTGAGCAAAAGAGTGATTGCCATTGTTTTTTTCCTTTTGTTTCTTTCGGCATACTTTACTGAAATAATAGGGATCAAGGCGCTTTTCGGCGGATTTATTGCCGGTGTTATCATGCCATCCAATGCACAATTCAAAAAAGTGATGGCAGAAAAAATTGAGGATATCAGCCTGGTGGTGCTTCTTCCATTGTTTTTTGTTTTCACAGGATTAAGAACACATATTGGTTTGCTTTCCGAAACCGACTCATGGATAACGTGCGGATTAATAATACTACTGGCTGTCGGCGGAAAATTCGGCGGAAGCTTTTTCGCTGCAAAGTTCAGCAAATTTTCATGGAAAGATTCTTTCATAATCGGTACGCTTATGAATACCCGCGGACTGATGGAGCTTATTGTATTAAACATAGGATACGATATAGGTGTTATCTCTCCTCAAATATTTACCATGATGGTAATAATGACACTTGTCACCACTTTCATGACCGGTCCTGTTTTATCCATCACCGATTATTTCAGCAGAAGAAAGAAAAAACATCTTCATGAGCATATTGACAGGCGTAGCCTGAACGTGCTGATATCATTCGGCCTTCCAAAAATGGGAACATCGCTTTTAAAACTTGTTTATGCATTGTCGGGAAAAGATAAATCTTATCATAAATTGAGCGCTCTGCATCTTACTCCTCATACTGAGATAACACAATCGGCAGCTATGAAATACGAGGCCAACAGTTTTGCTGCCATCCGTTCGCTTGCCAATGAACTGAATGTTGAACTTAAAACTATATATAAAACCACTGAGGATGTTACGAAAGAAATCATCAGAACATCACGCAAAGAAAAATCGAATTTATTACTGATGGGTGCAGCAAAATCGGTATTTAATAAAAATGTTCTGGGCGGAAAAGTGAAAAACATTATTGAGCAGGCTAAATGCAATGTGGGTATTTTTATTGATAAGGATTTTCAGGAAATCAACAATGTCCTTATTCTTACTGACAATGTTTATTTCGAACGCTTCATCAATATCAGTGAAAGGCTTTTGATAAATTCAACATGCAACATTACATTTATTCTTTCGGAAGGTGCTGTAAAAGCAAAACTTCATGAAATGTTGACGAAAAATGAGCGCATACTGTATTCTGAAAATTTCAAAGCCGATGCCAATTCATTGAAACATTACGGACTACTTATCACCAATGTAGATTATTTTGAAAGCAAGCTCCGCGACAGAAGCATACTGTTGGATGCATCTCCTTCTCTGCTTTTACTGAATTTTAAAGATAGTACTTTCTCGATTTAAATTTCTAAGTTTTGAACATCAGAACAATCGAACAGACGAACAATCGAACAGACGAACAATCGAACAGACGAACAATCGAACAATCGAACAAACGAACAATCGAACAATCGAACAAACGAACAATCGAACAAACGAACACAGAACAATCGAATTATTAAAGCAGGATAATGAAAGAAGAAAAAAATAATTTTGATTTGGGAAAACGATTTATTGATTTTGCTATTCTTATTGTCAAGTTTGCAGAAAGTTTAAATGATTTGAATGATCGAATGTTCAAGTATTCGAATGTTCAATATTCAATAAAAGATTAAAAGAATTATGTATACCTATCAACAATTATTCGATTTCACAAAAAATATTTTTTTGGCAATGGGTTGTAATGATGCTGATGCAAAAACCATAACTGATGTTCTGGTTGCAGCTGAATTACGCGGAATTGAATCGCATGGCCTGTCGAAGATTCCTGATTATTACAATTTGTGGAAAACAAAGAGAATTAATGTAAAGCCCTATATTTCTATTGTTCACGAAACGCCGAGCACAGCAGTAGTTGATGGTGATTCCGGCTTCGGGATGATAGCAGGAAAAAAATCAATGCAGATTGCAATAGAAAAATCAAAATATGCAGGAACCGGTTGGGTTTCCGTACGTAATTCCAATCATTACGGTATTGCAGGATATTATTCGATGATGGCATTGCAGCATGATATGATCGGAATTGCCATGACCAATGCAAGTCCATTGGTCGCTCCTACTTTTTCCGTTGATCGCTTGCTGGGTACGAATCCGATAGCAGTGGCTATTCCTGCAAACAATCAGCCCCCTTTTGTTGCAGACTTTGCCACAACCCCGATAGCAAGCGGCAAGCTTACGCTGATGCATAAAAAAGGAATAAAAGCGCCTGAAGGATATGTTCATGATAAAGAAGGCAAACCAAGCAATGATCCTAACATACTCACCCGGGGCGGCGCTATTGTTCCGCTTGGAAGCGACTATGAACACGGCAGCCATAAAGGATATTGCCTTGGCTCCATTGTTGACATTTTTTCATCTGTACTTTCAGGGGCTGGTTTTGGTCCGTGGGTTCCGCCTTCAGTTGCTTATTTGCCGGTGAAAGAAAATCCTGATGTTAAAGGTACAGGCCACTTTTTCGGCGCTATGCGAATTGATGCTTTCCGTCCTGCATCTGAATTTAAAGAAATGATGGATAAATGGATCCTGGCATTCAGAAATTCAAAACCTGCTGAAGGACATGAAAAGGTTCTGGTGCCTGGTGATCCGGAAAGAGAGAACGAAGCTAAACGCATGAAAGAAGGAATACCTATTCTTCCTGTGTTAATTGAGAAAGTGAATGAGATAGCCGTAGAACTTGGTGTTG
>JAZDMF010000138.1:0-3301 GCA_043801235.1 Bacteroidota bacterium
TTGTTATTTTTACGAGTTATACTTAAAATAACTTTTATGTCAGATGCGAAAATCCTAAAACCTGATTATTTATTTGAAATCAGTTGGGAAGTATGCAATAAAGTGGGCGGTATTTATACTGTTATTTCAACTAAAGCGCCAACACTTGTAAAGGAGCTGAAGGACAACATTATTTTTATCGGTCCCGATGTTTTAAAGGAAACAAAAGACAATCCCGAATTTATTGAAGATCGTTTTCTATACCGCAGCTGGCGCGAGGAAGCCGAACGTCATGGTTTGCGGTTTAAAATAGGGCGATGGAACATTACCGGAAATCCCGTTGCAATACTTGTTGATTTTACAACATATTTCTCAGTTAAGGATAAAATCTTTGCAGAATTCTGGGAAAAATATTCCCTTGATTCGCTTTCTGGTCAATGGGATTATGTGGAACCTGCCATGTTCGGATATGCGGCAGCAATCATTATTGAAAATTTTTACGAATTCAATGTTTCCGGCCGCGATAAGGTGATTGCACAGTTTCATGAATGGATGACAGGTACGGGGATACTGTATTTAAAGGACCGCATCCCGCAAATAGGAACTGTATTTACAACTCATGCAACTGTCATAGCCCGTTGCATTGCTGGCAACGGGTTACCATTGTACAAAAATATTGAAAGCTACAATGCCGACATACTTGCACGCGATTTTAACATTGTTTCAAAACAATCCCTTGAAAAACTTTCAGCTCAGCATGCCGACGGATTTACTACGGTAAGCGATCTCACTGCAAAAGAATGCGCGCAGTTTCTTGAAAAGGAAGTGGATGTAATTACTCCCAACGGTTTTGATACATCCTTTGTTCCTGAAGCGAAAATTTTTGATGAAAAGCGGGTTGCTGCCAGGGAAAAGTTGTTTGAAGTCGCTGAAGCGCTTTTGAACCAGAAGTTCAATGATGACTGTATGCTCATTGGAATCAGCGGAAGATACGAGTTCCGCAATAAAGGCATTGACCTTTTTATTGATGCGCTCGGGCAACTGAACGCGCAGCAAATCAACAGGGATGTGCTGGCATTTATTATGGTTCCTGCAAACCATGCGGGACTAAGGAAAGATGTTTACGACCGCCTGGGAAAACCTAACTTTGAACAACCTCACTGGAACGAATATCTTACGCATTACCTGCACGAACCGGATCACGATCCGGTTCTGAAAAAGATGCATGAATGCGGTATAACTAATTCTCCCGAAAACCGTGTAAAAATTATTTTTGTTCCTTCCTACCTGAATGGAAGCGATGGGATTTTTAATAAACATTATTACGATTTACTTATTGGATTTGATGTTACCGTTTTTCCTTCATATTACGAACCGTGGGGATATACTCCTATGGAAAGCCTTGCATTCCACATTCCTTCCATCACCACAACCCTTGCCGGTTTTGGAACATGGGTAAGGTCAAGATATGGGATACTTGAAGAGGGTGTTTTCGTTATCGACCGGAATGACGATAATGATGCATTTGTCACTGAACAGATTGTTTCAGCCTTGTCGCGTTGCCTGAAGCATAGCCCTGCAGAAAAAAAGAAATCGAAGGCCAAGGCATTCGAAATTTCTCAGGATGTATTATGGGGTAATTTCATCAGGCATTATTACGATGCATATAGTATAACCCTTAAACGTGTGGCATTGCGGGAAAATTTGTATAAAACAAAACAGCTTCCCGAACAAACTACTATTTTAAAGCCTGTTCAGGAAAACAAACCCGTTTGGAAAAAAGTCCTCGTGAAATCTGAATATCCGGAAAGTTTATCCGATCTGGTAAAACTCACAAGAAATCTTTGGTGGGCATGGAATCACGAAGCTGTTGAACTTTTTGAAATGGTTAATAACGGATTATGGGAAAAATCATTGCATAATCCTATTGCCATGCTTGAATCATTATCGTTTGAGCAACTGCTTGAACTTGAAAAAAATCCTGAATTCAAACTAAAACTCAGCGGTGTTTATCAGAAGTTTGACGGATACATGCGTACCGGGTACGATAAAAAATTACCGCAGATAGCCTATTTCAGCATGGAATACGGACTGCATGATTCTGTTAAAATATTTTCCGGCGGGCTGGGTGTGCTGGCAGGCGATTACCTTAAGCAGTGCAGCGATTCTAATGTTAACATCGTAGGAGTGGGAATATTATACCGTTATGGATATTTCTCACAGCAGCTTTCATTAAGCGGGGAACAGCTTGAAGGCTATTATCCTCAGAAGTTCTCGCATCTTCCTTTGAGTCCGGTAAGAACATACGACAATGAGGAAAATGGCGGCAACGGGACTTGGCTTAAAATAAGGATAGCCCTGCCCGGAAGAACACTTTATGCAAAAGTTTGGCGGATTGATGTAGGAAGAGTGCCTTTATATTTACTCGATACCGACATTGAAGAAAATTCTGCCGAGGATCGTTTCATTACGCATCGCCTGTACGGTGGCGGATTGGAAAACCGCCTGAAGCAGGAAATATTGTTGGGTGTGGGTGGCATTAGGGTGCTGGATTCGGTTGGAATTCATCCCGACCTGTTTCATTGCAACGAAGGGCATGCTGCATTTATAGGCATAGAAAGGCTTAGGAAACTGGTTCAGGAGGAATTTTTTACTTTTCATGAAGCCGTTGAAGTTGTCAGGTCATCTTCTTTATTCACAACGCATACTTCCGTTCCCGCCGGTCATGATGAATTCAGCGAAGAATTGCTGAGAACCTATATTCCTCATTATGCCGACAGGCTTAATATCAGCTGGGAAAAATTCATGAACCTTGGAAGGGCAAACGAAAATGACACGACGGAAAAGTTCAGCATGAGTGTTCTCGCTTTAAAACTTTCACAGGAAGTAAATGGTGTCAGCAAAATACATGGCCGTGTTTCACGCGAGATGTTCAATCATATGTGGGATGGATATTTCAGGGATGAACTTCATATTGGTTATGTAACCAACGGTGTACATTATCCTACTTGGGCCGCAAAAAAGTGGAAACAGCTTTACAATACTCAGTTTGGCGATGGTTTTGATAACGATCAGTCGAACCCTGAATACTGGCGGAAAATATTCCATGTTTCGGATGAACAGGTATGGAAACTCAGGCAGAATCAAAGAAAAGAGCTTATTGATTTTGTGAAAACAAGGTTAATGAATAGCCTGACACACAGGCAGGAAAATCCGAAAACCATCATTGAATTGCAGGATGCTATTGATGAAAATGCACTGACTATTGGCTTTGCAAGACGTTTTGCCACCTACAAACGTGCACACCTGCTTTTCAGAAATC
>JAZDMF010000148.1:0-3755 GCA_043801235.1 Bacteroidota bacterium
TTTCAGTATTACTTCCATGATTTCTCCTCCTGCGATTTTACTTTAACATATCACTAACGTACGGCAATATTGCAATATGCCGGGCCCTTTTTACTGCCTGGGCAATTTTTCTCTGGTATTTGTCCGATGTTCCTGTAATGCGTTTTGGGAGGATTTTTCCCTGGTCGTTAATAAAACGCAGCAGGAAGTCAGCGTCCTTGTAATCAATATATCTAATGCCGGTTCTTTTGAAACGGCAGTATTTTTTCTTTTTGATATCAACATTTATGGGTGTTAAATATCTGATCTCTGAACCTTGTTGTGCCATTGTTTTCAGTTTTTAAAATTAATTACTTTGTTTGCGCTTCGGTTTTTTCTTTTTCAGGTTTTGCTTTGTCTTTATCACTGCGTTTCTTCAGGTTGTATGTTATGGCATACTTGTCAAGCTTCACAGTTAAGAAACGAAGGATGCGTTCGTCGCGCTTGTAATTAATTTCAAGGTCTCTGACAGTGTTGCCTTCGGCCCTGAATTCGATCAGGTAATAAAACCCGGTAGATTTTTTCTGGATAGGATACGCTAGTTTGCGTAAACCCCAGTTGTGCTGGTAGACTACTTCAGCACCTTTTTCTGCAAGTAGTTTCTGAAACTTGCTTACCGCTTCCTTCATCTGGTCTTCAGATAAAACGGGAGTCATTATGAAAACGGTTTCGTACTGGTTTGACATTGTCTGTTTTTTTTTTAATTGTTTGGTTAATACTGTCTTTCAAAATCGGACGGCGAAATTATGAAATTTTTTTGATAAAACAAGGCTTCTTTGAAAAAAAATGCTGAATTCAGAGTTCGGAATGCAGAATTCTAACTTCTGACTTCTGTATTCATTTCCTCCTTGTCCATTTTTCAAGCAAAAACACGGCTGCTATAACAAAAGGTACTGCATAAAATGAATAAGCGAGCATAGCCCAAATAGAAAGGCGGATGATGCCAGAAAAAAGATCCGAGGTTAAAGTAAATTTCGAAAATATAAGGATAACAAGCACTATTATCAGCCAATAGAACAGAAAACCTGATAATGAAAGGTAAAGAAGGCGTTTTTGTTTTAGTTTTCCGGCTATGCTTCCCATGAAAAAACCCAGGGGAACATTGATGCCTGCAAGGATCAGCAATAAATTTATCATATCAATCAACACATGGCCTAAGGGAAACCCTTTAGTTGTAAGCGATCCGGCCAGAGGGAAAAAGGTAAGAAAAGAAACAAAAACCAACGAAGCACATACAAGTGTGAAAATGCCTTTGATTCCGCATATAATAAATTGTTTCATGCTATCATGTAAAGTACAAAATTAATGTTTATTTTGGTAGCTGCAATATCAGGCCTTCAAGGAATGTTAATAATACCTGCAGAAAAAAAATAACCGGAAGCAGAAACTCCCGGTCGACCATATCTTTTCAAAAATGTTAAATTATTTATTAATCATCAGGTAGGTTACTTTATGCATTCCAGAATGGTTAATCACTATGGTATACAAGCCTTCTGCAAGATTATTGATCAGGAAAGCGAAGGTGTTTTTCCCATCGACCGTAGAAACTTTTTTCTGGTAAACCAGTTCGCCAATATTATTATAAAAATCAATATTAAAGGTTTCTTCAGCATCATCGTTAATATACAGGTAAACTATGTTATTTGCAGGGTTCGGGTAAATAGTAATTTCATTTCCGTCCTCCTGACAATTCGCAGCAGTTGTTCCCAGAACTTCAGTTGCTCCGTCAAAATCAGTCTGTGATAAGCGATAATAAGTAGTTCCTGTGTAAGGTTCATCATCAGTAAATGAATAGTTCACTGACTGATTGGAATTTCCTGAACCGCTCGCGGTTGTAAGAAAGTCGAAATCGATACTGTTTACTGATTTCTCAACGGTAAAGAAATCGTTATTGGTTTCACTGACGGTACTCCACATCAGATCGATGCTTTTATTATTGCAAAGCGCCCTGAAGTAATACAATTCAACAGGCAGGCTGTTGTTCTTCTTAGCAATTCCGAAATGGGAGAAGGAAGACATGCTAAACCTGAGAGCAAATCCATCAGCAACCATCCTGCCAGTGCCATTGTCCAGGTTCAGCGATCCAGCAGTTAGGTTAATGTTTAGCGGTCCTGCGCCGTCTGCAGGCTGGGTTGACCAGTCGGTGGAAAGTGTTGAGGAAACAGGTCGCTTCACAATGGCAAATTCATTATCAACAAAAGGATCAGGATCAAAACCATTAAAATAAAGCTTAAGCGAATAGGTTGTACTACCCATGCCAGGTTGAACGTTGGGCTCGATAAACCATATGCCATCAGGCATCAGGAAGTCGTATGACATGCCGAAGTCCTGGGCAATTGTGGAATTGAAACTGCCTGTACTTGTATATGAAGCAGCAGAAAGAAACATGGCATCGAAGTAAGAAGGAACAGGACCGGCGATAGCAGTGTTTGTCAGGCGGGCCAGTGCCGGCCATGTTGCGGTACCGACAGGGAAATCGTAAACACCGGCATTGTTTGCAAAGCCCCTTCGGAGTGTTCCGTCAATCCATGAATTAAGATAATTGTTCAGCGGGGCGCTTGTGTTATCTGTTCCGTATGTAATGGCAATAGGAGAGAAGCTGGTGCTGATTAATTTGTTCGCTCCGGTATGCAGAACACCGTCGTTCAATGTGAGAACTCCGGTAACTGTCTGATCACCTCCGGCCAATGTAACACCGGTACTGGAATTATCGATGATTATATTGAAGAAATTATTTGAGGGAACATTAATATTCTGGGCAGCAGAACCCATAAAAGTCACTGTTCCGTTACCTGCAGCGAATGTACCGTTGTTGGTCCAATCACCGCAAACATTCAGGTTTGCGCTGTTGGTCATTGTAAGGGTTGCACCTGAATTGATAACCATGTTCTGGCAAGCTGCAGTATTGGAAGCATGAGGCACCGGTCCTGTTCCTGCCTGAGTCGGATCAATGGTTGGCTGGTAAAGAACAGTAGTGTTATTGGGAAGTGTAACATTATCGGTACATACAGGGTATCCGCACCAGTTGCGTTCATCATACCAGTTGGTGCTGTATGACCCGTTCCATCCTCCTGGGCCTGTACCCCATGCAATAGTTCCATTATCAGATGTATTACCGCATGGTGCAGTTCCGTTTACTGTTAGTGTTGCAATGAATGATCCGTTTGGGACAGAGGGCGTAAAGTAATCATCTGTAACGTTTGTTGGAGTACCATTATTATTAAATGTACCAAGTCCAGCTCCGCCTGTCCAACTTATTGAGGAAATAGTGCCTCCGGCAGCAGCTCCCAAAGGAATATTGTTGGTGCCGGTGCACACAGAAATGTCCGGAGCGACTGCCGAAACAGTGTTGTTAACAGTTACAGTAACAAATTTGCATCCCGTTGTGCTGGCACAATAAGTGCCACCTTCGACTCTTACCCAGTATGTTGTAGTAACACTTGGCGAAACTACCAGCGTATTGGTGCTACCGGTATTGGCTAAAAATGTAGTCCCGCAGCCACCGGTGTACCACACATAAGATGCTCCGGGAGATAAAGTTGCTCCATTTGCTGTAAGAGTTGTTGTGGTCGATCCCTGACAAACAGGATTAGGAGAAGCTGTAACACTTGTTGGTGCTTTATTATCATTATTGAGATGAAGAATTATTCTGGTACATCCGACATTATCATTACAACCTCTTGTAAATACGTCATAAATAACATAGCCTCCGTTAAACATAGCAGTCAACCAACTCG
>JAZDMF010000168.1:0-7297 GCA_043801235.1 Bacteroidota bacterium
ATTTTTATTCCAAGTGTGATCCCAGCCAAAAAGGCCGCCAAAATAAAAAAACGATTCCTGTAAAAAAAATCATATGTATTTACGCCCAAAGTATCCTCAGGCGATTGATTTTCTCCTTCAAGCGCTTTTTCCGGTATTTCATGAATTTTTTTTGGAAGAACCATTCCAATAATCATCAGAATAACAACAAGAACAAATAGAATAATGGCGGTAAATCCTAATAAAGTTGTATCACTAAAAGAAGATAAAAAAAGATTCCCTCCAAAAATCCCCGAAAATTTCGGGATCAGAATGTTATACATGCCCATAAGAAATTGTACAATCATTCCATCTTCTGCACTAATCTGATAAGCCACTGGAAAAGGGACTATAAGTCTTACCAATATATAGAAAATAGGAATAAGCCAAAAAATTGTTTTCGGCTCTATGTTTTGAACAGTTTCAGAAATTACCTCCTTCATATCTATTTTTCTTTGATCCCTGAGCCAATATAAAAATGCCAGCAGTGACACGACTGAAAAGAAAAAAAGCGCGTTATCAATTTTCATATCAGATGCTGAGAAATGCTGCACCATAGGAAGCACTGTGTAAAGCACTATTGCCATAACACCTCCCCTAGGATGAACGAAACGTGTGATAAACGCATATAATGCCACCAAGGAAAAAATGAGGCCTAAAAACGAAAGAAAAAGGGCTGTTGTTATATCACTGACCAGTAAAAACCCCAAACTCATAACTAATTCCCAATTATAAGGAAAAATCCCAGATAACAAATGATGATACGACGCGACAAGTTTCGCGTTATTCATATAAGTATTCAAATCATCCCATCCTATTGGAAAAGGTCTGATCACTTCAATAATATCCATGCTCAAAATAACCACAAAAAACAAAAGCATCAGAGAATTCAATGAAAAAAACTTATCTTTAATAACTACTTTTTGTGTAAAAAATTGCTTGAGCCAGAAAAAAGATTCTTTATATAATAAACACAATATAGCAATAATAAAACCCCAAATAACTTCTCCGTAAAGAATATTAAAAAGACCCAAAAAATACAGTAAAAAGATCAGTACAGAGAAGCCAATAGAGATACTAAATAAAAAAAAGATGAGGATATCATCTACTTTCGATCGTAACCTATTCAAAATAAAACTGCCGGTAGCCGCGGAAAAAAATGTCGTAATACTCAAAACTAAACAGGGGAAAAATAACTTGGAAAAGAAACTCCCCTGCGCCTGGAACCAGCTATACTTTCCCGTAATAGTCTTATTTTCAATGAAATAACGTATCGCGTCACTTTCAAAAAAAAAGGTATTATACAATAAGTAGGCCCCCCCAAGGAAAAAAGACGCCATCAAAAACGGTGTCACCGTGAGGGAAAATTCTTTTTTCTCCAGAATAAAATACTGAAATCCGGAATATAAAAGATAAATAAAAAGTATAACAAGAATAAATGACTTAACATTATTTAAGCCCTGAGATAATCCTTTTTTTATAGCTCCCCTGGCGTCCCCCTGGGTTTTTTCATCAGAATTATCAAATGCTTTTTCAATAATATTCTGATTTTGAGGATCAATATATTGCTTTGTGTAAGTTATAGCAATAAAAAAAGACCATGTAATACACAGTAGGATAAGTAAAAAGATAAAAAGTCTTTTCATAAACTAAATAAGAAACATCTAAAAAAATGCAGATTGCAGTATTAATATACATAATATTTTTAAACAAACACAACAAAAAAGCCCCTTTCGATTGAAAGGGGCTTTTATTTTTATCATCTGAAATCAATATAATTATCTATTCCTTGTGTTTCCAGTTGTAGGATATTTCAAGAGGAAACCATTTGTCCAGTCAGGAGATGCGATCGTATGTCCTGGTGTGGATTCATCAGACCAAAGAGTGTAGTTTATTTCACCAGCAGCTTTTGCAAGTGCCAATGTTACAGTATTATCTATGGTCAAAGGTGTACCTATCAGCGTCAAATCCTCAGCCGTATCTTGTGTTAATTTTGTGGTAATAGAATCACCATCAATAACACTTGCGAGTACATTCTGTATTGGATTTGTAGCTTTCAATTCATACACTTTTGAATATCCACCCTGAATTTCCTCATCACTCTGAGTAACATTATCAGCAGCCAATATATTAAACTGAACTCTCATCACATTCCCGTTTAATCCCATCCATCCCTGTCCTGCGGGATCAATATTTGTGTTATAACCATCGTTTCCTGTAGTTTGATCTACTCCGAATTCGTTATACACACCATCAAGATCGATATCAATTCCTACATGAGCCGGCACAAGTGTCAGCCCATTATCTTTGTAGAGTTTAAATGGAGCATTTGTCCAAGCTAACGTAACTGGATTCCATGTCCCACCATTAAGAGCGATACCGATTAACGCTATATCAAATGTAACTCTATGTAAATGAACATCTGCGTTCTCATCACCCGCTACTTTAATTTTATGAATTACGAGATCACTACCAGCTGTAAGCGTTGTGTTTGGAAGAGCTTCATTGGTGATAGTAGGTTTCGTTTTTCTAATAGTATATAAATTAGCGGCAGGACTTCCGTCAACCTCTGTTCCAACACCAGGAGCAGGCGCTGCCACCCAAGCCGTACATGCAACACCAACATATGTTGTTACTCTTGCCCCGGCTGCTGGCATTTTATCAACACTTCCAGCAATAACTAATAAGTTATCCACATTGGTAGCCTGAACTGCAATATTTGCTTCACCTGTGTCCGCGAAGTCTCCATCAGCATTAAGATCCCAACAAATAGTTGTTACTGCACCAGGAAGTCTTGTTTCATCTTCTACTTTGATAAGTTTTAACACATCACCGCTCGCTTCAGATGTAGCTTTGTAACTAGCTATTACCAGTCGTACATTTTTCCCAGTCTGACCTTCATTTGATACATCATTGGTAACAACTGAAACTCGTACTACCACACTGCTATTGCCTGGAACATAGATATACGTCGTTGGGTGGAAATTTATATCACCACTTTCTATTACTCCATCACTACTAACCTTTACTTCTGTAGCAGCCAAAAGCACATTCCCTGCAGTGCTTGATTTCGTTGGTCCATATAAGTTGAGTTTAGCCAAACGTCCGCCTGTCACAGCATCCGTCAATTTTACTCCTTGACTATTGGTATTTATGAAACTCAAATCTGAAACAAAAATATTATCATCTACAGACGCGAATTTATATGTTGCGACTGGGATTTCCGTATTTTTGCTGACAGAATTCGCAACTATAACTGCTGATTCTGGAGTATCGCCTCCAATGGATTGTGTAAGAAGCCCTGAAGCAACTATATCAAGAAGCGCGCTGTCAAAAGATGTAGCAACATCAATATCCTGATCAACACCGAACGCGTCTCTAAATATTACATCAGCGGTCGCAAGTGTTTCTCCATTGTTATCAAATGCTGTTACTGCCTCGATCTCAGCCTGAAGTTTATCTCTGCCAACAATCAAATCTGCCGCGACAATTGCTGTAGAAAGATCAACCAAAACATCAACTTTTACCATGCTATTCTTTGGTATCACTATCTCGAGTCCGTCAATGGTTACCGCATTCGCGCCATTTACCGGATCTTCAATATTCCCAACCTGTTTGCCATTTACAATTAATCTTACACTGCTTATGAATTGTTTCTGTATATGCGGAGCAGCATTTAAGAAATTGATTCCTATGCTCGATACTGTGACTGATTGAGCATCATTATTCTGCATACCAAATTGAAATAATTTCAATCCATTCGCGCCAGCAACAAAATTCTGTCCATTTGTAAGACCATCAGTTCTTGTTAATCTGAGTCTTGATTTTCCTATTCTAAATACGCTGCTTGCAGCATTTCCTTTAACATTCTCGACAATTACCTGATCACCGCTTCCTTCATATTCAAGATCATTAATATCAGCAGCCTGCACCAAAACCTTGAAGGTTGTGTCGTTATAATTTACGGCAACTCCTCCTATAATTTTCTGATTTTTTACATCAATCAAAATATCCCAGGTTAATCCGATATTTTTTACCGTTGATGTCGTGGTATCAGCGGCTATTTTTGAAATACCAGCCACAAATCCCGCATTTGCCGCTCTCCCGATCGTCTTTGGAAGACTGAAATCATCATCCATGTTTACAACGATATCTGGCAATGCCGGTCCTGGGCCTATAAGATTCAATCTTGTTGCTGCAAGATCAGCCTGAGAAACAACTGATCTTTTTACTGTGACCCCATCTGCTGAATACTGAACAATTCTTACATTATCCAATACTTCATCAAGGTCTACATTCGCCGCCTGCACCAATAATGGAGCTCCTTCTACTACTTGCAAAACAACATCCATATCTTTCATCTGTAATTCTGTTGCGGTAGAAATTTTTACTTTCAACATATCAAAATCCTGAGTTGCCGGAGCAACTGTCTGTGATTCTCTGCTATCCGGTGATCTTGCGATATTTAAATCCCCGGCATCAACAGTGATCAGAGCGAGATTTACATCATTTGCAGTAGCGCCTGCTATATCTACAACACGTACTCCAAATCCTGTGCCGATTTCATACGCGCGCACGTCTCTCTGTCCATCATCCAATTTTAACTGGATGTTGTTTCCCTGTCCGTCAGCGCCATATATATCTGCTTTTGCTGTTAAATCTTTACTATTATTGTTCCCCAATGTCATACCGTCACTTGCGGTCTGAGCCAGATAAGCGCCATTGTTATCCAATGCTACTGGCATAGTAAAATCAAAGGTTACATAATCATCCGCTGTCATTTCAGCTGGAGCTGAAACTGCCGTACTACCTAAATAAAGAACATAATTTCCGCTGTTCTGCGCGTCAAGACTTCCAATGTTTCTCAAAGTAAGTCTTGTTACTACAAGTGATTTGTTGTTAGCGCCGCCGTCATTGGTCAATTTAAAACGACCAACTTCAGTTTGCGTGCTTCCAACTTCAATTGTTCTCGCTGCACCCTGAGCCTGAAATACGAGCTCCGCAGTCTGATAATTGGCAATCGTAAACAGATCACCCTGAATCGGGAAAGCGCCTGAAATATTTGCAGCGCTTGATTCAATATTATCCGCGTTCATAATGGTAAATCTATGATTTCTCCCAGCCGCGTTAATTGCCGCGACGTCAAATGAAGCAACAACATATAATTTTACGGATTCTCCGGAAGGAATAAGTATCCCTCCTTTCTTTAATCTGATAACTGCCAGATCATCATTATTCACAGAAGCGCTGTTGGAAATAACATTTCCGTCAGCATCTTCCAACCATACCTGATCTATATCATTGTTGTCGCCTAATCCCTGTCGTGTAACAGAGACTCCGTATAATTGCACGCCTCCAGCTACTGTCAAATTTGTACTGGCGCTTGAGGAAGCTCCAGCTGTAAGCTCCAATGGAAGCATGATAACTGAAGCAGCATTTGAAGGAATATCATATGATTCATAAACATAATCACTGTCACGTACTACATCCAAATCTCCTTCTGGCTGGACTGTGTCGTCACCAGTTGTGTCTCCAGTCCCGCTAGTATCATCACCAGTTGTGTCATCACCAGTCTCTTCTCCGCAAATTGCTACAGGATTATCAGCATTTACAGTAATTTTTGCAACCTGTGCTCTTGTAATAGGATCACCAGGTCCAAATTTTCCTGTAAGCTCTCCAGCGGCATCCGTATAACCGGAAACTACTGAATTACAATATGTTGATAATACATATGGATAGAACCAGTCACCTTCACGAACATCATTGAAAGGCAATTGAGCTGATGCCGGAGGAGTTGGTAAACCAAACGCATTGCTGAAGATTTTTACTGCAGCAGCACGTGTTACCGGATCAGATGGCCCAAAAAGCCCTGTCAAACTACCAGAGGCATCACGATATCCTTCGACAACACCGAGAGCAACAGCGCTTTCCACATAAGGAAAATACCATGCGTCTACAGCCACGTCGTCAAATGAAGGAGTCTTCGGGAGGTCCATAATAGGTCCTGTCGTTGCCTCAATAGCAATTTTTACCAATTCGGCGCGATTCAGAATTTCATTAGGACGATATGTTGGTCCTGCAGTAATAACCCCTTTTTCTACTAATTTTTCAACATATTCATAAAACCAATCATTTTCTGTCACGTCATTAAAAGTTTTTGCAGACACGCTGGGTAAAAATCCAAACATTGAAAAAATCAATGTTGTTACCGCTGCGGCTGCTACAAACTTTTTGAACTTTATAGCAATACTCATAATGTATGTGCGTTAAAATATAAAAAATTAAATCTATATATATATGAAAGACATATCCAATTTTAGAATATATCCAACAACATGAAGAAATATTTATCGTGTTAAATAACGTGTATTCATTCTTATTCTCTTTCCGTACCCTGTGGTTTCAATGAACAAAATTATATATTAAGGTATTGTTTGTATGGTGATAAAAAACCAAAAAACAGGGTTTTTTTAGTTGCCCTTTCTTCATTCACATTTCTCACGACCTGAAATTTTTCTTTGTTTCTTTTTTGTCCATTTTTTATATCACAGCCAATTTTATTAAAAAATCCTTCAATCAGTCAAGTAAAATAGATGTATTTTTTGGAATATTTCTTGTCAACTTTAACATGCTTTATGCGGATGACAATCCAATTTCTTTATTGTCTAGCCAACTTCTAAAACTCAGTTTCAATTTTTTTGTTACAGAAATAATCTTGCGAAACTTACTAAATGTTTTTAAATAAATTTTTTCTCCCCTTCTGTCCATTTTTGTCCATAAAAAAAATCCAATATATAAAGATTATTGCGGATTATAAAAAAAAGTCGATTATTTTTAAATTCAATCCTGGTATTTGGCATCTTATACGTCAAAAAATTACACTGTCGGCCATCTTCATCGCACAATATTATCGAATTTGATGTGCTATAAAGAAAATTCTTTCCCGAATTTATGCTTATTACGTCTTCCATGTGAATAGCAAGCCTTAAAATAAGTTTTTTCGATTGATCCTCACTCACGTATTTCCAGACTTCAAAATCATCTTTTATAAAATAGGATTTTTCTGCCGGAGAGGCTTTATTTTTAGAAAAATCCTTCAGAGAAAGCGTGTGAATGCTCTCTTCTACTGGATTATATTGGTAGTATCCTTTATTGGTATTAAAAAAAAGATTTTGGTTATTCCAGAAAAAATCTCTGATATTTTTTATTGTCAGAAGTTGCTCTTCCTCTGTGTCCAAATTTTTTATGACCATATTCTTTGTACCAAGTATTATAGCGC
>JAZDMF010000169.1:0-9400 GCA_043801235.1 Bacteroidota bacterium
GCTAAAAAGTTTACACAATATTTTTTTCGGGAATTATCCATATTTTAGCAAATGATAATTTTGAATGTTTTGTTTATGAGAATCCTCGTCATATTTCTTCTGTTTATCACTTTGAATTCAAAATCGCAGCATGTGCAGGAAGATTCCTTATGGGTTGATTCTGTATTTAAGACCTTAAATCCCGATGAAAGGATCACACAGCTGTTTATGGTCAGTTTGTCAACCACAGGGGATAATTATTATTTTGAGAACGTAGCAAAAACAATATGCACATATAAAACAGGCGGGGTTATTTTTTTTAAGAGAAATGTAAAAAAAACAGCAAAATGGATTAATGCCCTGCAGAATCAGGCAGATGTGCCTTTGCTTGTAGGGATTGATGCCGAATGGGGTTTATCCATGCGGCTTGACAGCACTCCTGCTTTTCCACGTCAGCTTACTTTGGGGGCAATACAGAACGACAGCCTGATATATCAAATGGGGTTAGAAATTGGTAAAGAATGTAAACGCATAGGGGTTCATATAAATTTTGCACCTGTTGTTGATATAAACAGCAATCCCAAAAACCCTGTCATCAACAGCAGGTCATTCGGAGAAAATAAATACAATGTGGCACGCAAGGGCTTGATGTATATGAATGGCATACAGGATGCTGGTATATTGGCATGTGCCAAACATTTTCCGGGGCATGGCGATACCGATACCGATTCTCATCTTGCATTGCCGGTTATTCATCATTCAAAAATGATGATTGACACTCTGGATCTTTATCCTTTTAAGAAATTGATTTCCGGAAATGTTTCATCAGTAATGGTAGGACATCTGAATGTTCCGTCGCTCGACTCAAGTAAGAATAGCATTTCCAGCCTTTCAGAACCCATCATCACATATCTGTTAAAGAAAGAATTAGGGTTCAGGGGGCTTGTCATCAGTGATGCGCTGGATATGATGGGGGTAAGCAAGACATATAAAAACGGCAATGCCGAACTGAAAGCCCTGCAGGCCGGTGTTGATATCCTGCTTTATCCTCAGAATATTCCTGATGCTTTGAAAAGAATTAAAAAAGCGATTGACAGTTCAGAAATTTCTCAATCAATTATTGATGAAAAATGCAAAAAGGTTCTTCTTTACAAGTACCGTGCGGGATTAGCTTCATTCAAACCTGTTAAGATTGACAGCCTCTATGAGGATTTGAATTCACCGGAAGCAGAAAATATTCAGCATGAATTATATGAAAAATCAATCACCCTGGTGAAGAATGATAATAATCTGATTCCTTTGCTTTGCATAGATACCTTATGTATTGCATCCGTTGCCATTGGCGACAGTTCATTGAAAAGTTACCAGTCGGTCCTTTCACGATATGCTCCTGTTGATGCTTATGCATTGAGCAAACGACATAAAAAGAAAGAAGCCGATTCATTGATGAAGATGCTTTCCAATTATGATTTGGTAATAATCAGTCTTCATAACACAACCAATCTTGCATACAATGATTTTGGGATAACGCAGCAAACCATTGATTTCATTGACACATTACGGCAGTCAAAAAAAATAATACTTGATTTTTTTGCCAATCCTTATTCGCTTGTCATGCTGAAGGATACGGAAAATATAGAAAGCATCATTGTATCCTACCAGGATAACGCAATTTCTGAGATGCTTTCTGCGCAGATTATTTTTGGGGGGATTTCCTGCGATGGTAAATTACCGGTTACAGCATCTTCAGAATTTCCATTGAATGCAGGAATTGTTTCCGATTCGGTCTGCAGATTAAAATATACTATACCTCAGGAGCTGAACATTTCACCTGAAGATTTAGCTCAGATTGATTCCATAGCTTTAAAAGGAATTAAGGAAAAAGCTTATCCCGGTTGTGTGGTACTGGTTGCGAAAGACGGAAAAGTATTTTATAATAAAGCATTCGGTTATCATACTTACGAAAACAAAGTACCAATGCTTGCTTCCGACATTTTTGATATGGCGTCAATCACAAAGATTGCTGCATCAACCCTGGCAATAATGAAATTATATGATGAAGTAAAACTGAATATTGACATGCAACTTGGAATGTATCTTCCCATACTTAAAAAAACGAATAAGGAGCATATTGTTATCAGAGATCTGCTGGCGCATCAGGCAAAATTGAAAGCATGGATTCCCTTTTACAAGGAAACTTTTAAAAACGGAAAGATTGACACAAATATTTACAAAAAGGTAAAATCAGAAAAATATCCTTATCGCGTTGCTGACAGCCTGTACATCCGCATAGATTATCAAGACAGCATAATTCATGAGATCATCAAATCCCCATTACTTAAAAAGAAAGAATATGTATACAGCGATATGGGATTTTATTTAATGATGAAGATAGTTGAGAAATTATCCGGTGAGAAATTTGAAGATTATTTAAACGAGAATTTTTATTGGCCATTGGGAATGTCTACTGCTGGTTTCAAACCACGTGAAAGGTTTGAGTTGTCACGTATTGTTCCTACTGAACTTGATACTGCCTGGAGAAAGCAACTTGTATGGGGCGATGTGAATGATCAGGGCGCTGCAATGATGGGCGGAGTATGCGGCCATGCCGGATTATTCTGCAATGCTTATGATATTGCAACCTTAATGCAAATGCTTTTGCAGAACGGGGAATATGCAGGAAAAAAATATTTGGATTCATCGACCATTGCTGAGTTCACCAAATGCCAGTTTCCTGAAAATAAGAACCGGCGCGGCCTGGGTTTTGACAAACCTGTTCTTGATCAGAAAGAATCGAGCCTGAACAGCAAGAGTGCATCGGCTTCAAGTTATGGTCATTCGGGCTTTACAGGGACTTTTTTCTGGGTCGATCCTGAAGTGAACCTGATTTATATTTTTCTTTCCAACCGCGTTTATCCCGATCCGAACAATAAAAAAATAACAGAACTCGGCATCAGGCCCGATATTCATCAGGCTATATATAATGCTGTTGCAAATAGCGAAAAAAAGTAAATTTGCATTCAAAGTATTTTAAACAAAACATGAATGGCTAATAAAAATGTTGTTCAGGGAAGTAAGGCTTTATCAAAGAACCCGAATGTTTCGAAAGCTTCGGTTCAGCAAAAAAATCTTGGAAAGTCTTCGTATAACAAGCTGTATATACTGATTCCATTGTTTCTTACTATTATCGTTTATTCGGGTTCTTTAAACAATGGTTGGATAAAAAACTGG
Organism: Bacteroidota bacterium; assembly: GCA_043801235.1. Lineage (GTDB taxonomy): Bacteria > Bacteroidota > Bacteroidia > Bacteroidales > CG2-30-32-10 > DAOQAK01. The sequence goes on from JAZDMF010000169.1 coordinate 3,211, forward strand.
GACGACGGGGGATATGTTACAGAAGTTGGCAGTAACAATTCATTATCTGCAAAAAACATTCATAAACTTACAGGTGAAAATCTGAATAATGTATTCACTACTTTTTACAAAGGCAATTACCATCCGTTAACTACATTGTTTTATGCTTTTGAATACAGGGCTGTGGGCGATTCTCCGTTTTTGTATCACCTTATTAATCTTCTCATCCATCTCATCAATGTTTACCTTGTTTTTATTTTTCTGAAGCTGCTCACAAAACGTGTTGAGATAGCGGCTATAACAGCTGCGCTCTTTGGCATTCATCCAATGCATGTGGAATCGGTTGCATGGGTGTCGGAACTGAAAGATGTGATGTATACTTTCTTTTTTCTTATTTCCATGATACAGTATTTTTATTATTTCACCCGCAAGGAAAAGAAAACGAAATACTATACATTTTCATTAATTGCACTGGTTCTGTCATTACTTTCAAAGTCGGCTGCCGTTACCCTGCCGGTGGTGCTGCTTTTGATTGATTATTATTTTGGACGAAAATGGGCATGGAAAATTATTTATGAAAAAATACCATTTTTCCTGGCATCCATTATTTTCGGACTTACGGCAATATTTTCACAGGGATCGGCCAAAGCTATACAGGATTTAGACCCTCTGTATAGCATTCCTGAAAGGTTGCTGTTGGCCTGCGGAGCATCATTTACATATATCTGGAAACTTTTTGTTCCCGTTGATCTATCTGCCATGTATCCCTATCCCGACAGGATAGGAGGGTTTCTGCCTGTTATTTTCTACGTTGCTCCTGCAGTAGTTTTATTGATTGTGGGTCTTGTGTATTATTCCAGGAAATTTAACAGGGATATTATTTTTGGCAGTTTGTTTTTCATTATTACAATTTCTTTGGTTTTGCAATTGCTGCCTGTAGGAGGCGCATTGCTTGCCGAACGTTATACCTACATTCCATATATCGGATTTTTTCTGATCATCGGTAAGGGCTATGTTTTTTCACAGGAAGGGCAGTCTTCTTTTGCGAAAAGTATTAGAAAGGTTTATCCTGTAGTTTTGATTGCAGGCACCATTGTCTGGTCAGTTATGGCTTTTCAGCGCATTGCGACATGGAAAGACGGGAAAGTACTTTTTACCGATGTGATAAAAAAATATCCTAATCTTCCTTTTGCATATAATAACAGGGGGTATTTTAATTTCAGTTTTGGTGAGGAATATTATAAAGATGTGTTTAAAAAAGCTGGATACATGGATGCAAAATCAATGGCATACGACAGCGCCCTTGCCGATTATAATAAATGCATTACCATTGATTCAACATTTCACAGGGGATTAAGCAACAGGGGGGTTTTGTATTATAATCTGGCAGAGAACGCCAAAAAGAACGGAACTATAACGGATCAGAAGGTTCTTGATTCAATTTACAACCTGGCAGCGGTTGATTTTACAAAAGCATTGAAATTAAGCAGTGATAACACAGATGCATTGATTGGCAGGGCAAATACGTACAGCACGCTGAAAGAGTTCAGGCTGTCACTGCCTGATTATAATGAATATATTAAACGGGTGCCTGATGATAAAAAAGCGTATCTGTGGCGGGGAACAGCGCATTACAATGTTGGTGATTACGAACCGGCGTTTAACGATTTTAATAACTCCGTACAAATGGACCCCGGGAACGATGATGCATTTTTATGGCGCGGAATATGTTATTATCAGAAAAAAGATTACAAATCAGCCGTTGTTGATTTTGACCAGTCTCTGAAATTGAATGCTGAACAATCCGAACCCTATTCGTGGCGGGGCCTTGCTAATTACAGCCTGAAAAAACTCGAGGATGCTGTAAGCGATTATAACAGCGCCATTGTCATGAATCCAAAGGATGCAGCAGCTTATATCAATCGTTCACAGGCGTATTATGAGCTTGGGAAATATGAGCAGGCGTTCAGCGATCAGTGTTCCGCCGGCGATCTTGGCTATGCGCTGAACAAGGAATTTTTCTTCAAGCTGAAAGCCCTTGCTGGAAAATAATATTGTTTATGCCAGCTACAAAAAAAGGAATTATTAATTTTTTCTTATTTTTGAACTGATTAGTTACAATTTCAGATAAAAATATAAACACATGATATTAGAGTTACTTCAAAAAACCTGTGAGAAACTTGAACATCGTGGGATAAATTACATGCTATCGGGAAGCATTGCAATGGGTTGTTATGCAATTCCCCGCACTACCAGGGATATTGATATTGTTATTGAGTTGGACGAAACTGCCGTTGATGAATTTCTTTCATTATTTGAAAACTGCTATTTTAACAAAGATGGTATTATTAAAGAGATTAAACGAAAAAGGATGTTCAACATAATTGATAATGAAAGCGGATTTAAAATGGATTTTATTATTCGTAAGGATTCTGTTTATGCACATTTAGCTTTTAAAAGGCGTGTTCATTACAACGAATTTGGTTTTAGTGTCTGGATTATTACTCTTGAAGACTTGATTATTGCCAAACTTATTTGGATTCAGAAATTATTTAGCGAAATGCAATTCAACGACATTAAAAATCTGTTGTTAAACCCTGATATTAATTTTGAATATTTGACCAAATGGTGCAGCGAATTAAGATTAAACACATTTAATTTAATTGAAAAATGAAAGACACACCGGATCATATCATAAAAAAACAATTTGAAATTATTTACTCAAAACCCATTAAAGAAAGATTTTTGATGACTTTCGACATGATAGAGTTTGCCAGGAAACAGGCGGAAAACAATATTCGTTCTAAGAATCCATTAATAAACGACACAGATTTAATGATAGCTGTTTTTATTCTTTTTTATGACAAAGATTTACCTGTGCAAACAAAAAATAATATCTTAAATAAAATGCGATTATCCCATTAATTAATATAATCGAATATGATAGACAATCAAATTTTAAATTACGGCATTGCAAGGCTTCTTGGTGAAGGAAAAAAATATGCTGAACAATAAAAAAATAATTGTTGTAATGCCTGCGTACAATGCGGAAAAAACGCTTGTTGATACATATAACGAAATTCCTTTTGATATTGTTGACGATGTAATTATAGTTGATGATGCCAGTAGTGATGGCACTGTAGACCTTGCAAAGAAAATTGGAATTAAGCATGTAATTTGCCATGAAAAAAATAAAGGCTATGGAGGCAATCAGAAAACCTGTTATGATACGGCTTTGTCATTAGGCGCCGATATAGTAATTATGCTTCATCCCGATTATCAGTATACTCCCAAGCTTATTCCATCTATGGCTTACCTGATAGCTAACGGATTGTTTCCTGTTGTTCTTGGATCGCGTATTCTGGGGAAGGGAGCACGGAAAGGAGGCATGCCTTTGTACAAATATTTATTCAATCGCTTGCTTACATTGTCGCAGAACATACTTATCAATGAAAAAATATCGGAATATCATACTGGTTACAGGGCTTTTTCACGAGAAGTTCTGGAGAAAATAAATTATCATGCCAATTCCGACGATTTTGTTTTCGACAACCAGATGCTCTCGCAAATTGTTTATGCAGGATTTCATATCGCTGAAGTTACCTGTCCCACAAAATATTTTGCCGAAGGCTCTTCCATTAATTTCAGGCGCAGCATAGTTTATGGTTTGGGAGTATTGGGCACATCTTTCCGTCACTTCTTTCAGCGTAAGGGCATTGCAAAATATAAAATTTATAAACCCAAAAATTAAGTGGAACAGCAGGTTTTATGCAGATTCTGCAAAGGCAGTAACACTTCAGAGCAGTATTCTGCTGTTGATATTTTCGATGATAAATGGTTTGTTTATCATTGCAATACCTGCAGGGCTTTTTTCCTGGCTCCTTTTCCTTCAGCCATGCAATTGAAAAAAGCTTATGATGCTTCCTATTATGGTGCCGGCGAACATAAATTTATTTTTTCAGTCGAGCAGTTTATTGATTTTTTCAGAAGAAGAAAGGCTAGGAAAATTGCTTCTGTAATTCCCTGCCTTGCCGGCAGGCAGGCTGAAAATGCAAAGGTTCTGGATATAGGTTGCGGCAATGGCAAATTCCTGAAACATCTGTCAGCACTGGGAAATTATGAACTTCATGGCACCGAACTCGAAGGAGGTTCTGCTGAAAGAGCTTCTCTTGTTAAAGAAATAAAACTCAGAATAGGGTATTTAAATAAGGATGATTTCCCGCAGGATTATTTTCATGCAGTTACTCTTTTCCATGTTTTCGAACATCTTGAAGAGCCAAAAAAAACACTGGAAATTATTCATGGAATTCTTAAGAAAAATGGGATACTGCTCATGTCTTTTCCCAATATTTCAGGATGGCAGGCAAAAATATTCAAAGGCAGATGGTACCATCTTGACCCTCCCCGGCATCTTGTTTTCTTTGCACCCGATGATTTGACGAAAATAATGAATGATATGGGGTTTACGCTTATCAGGAAAAAATATTTTTCCTTTGAACAAAATCCTTATGGATGGGTGCAGAGCTCATTAAATTCGCTTTGCAGAAAACGGGAATTTTTATATGAGAGGTTGAAAGGAAATAAAAAATATGCAGATGAAAAAGGTTTTTTCAGTTATTTCATTCATGTATCTTTTTTTATTTTTTCATTTCCTTTCTTTGCATTTTTTAATTTAATTGAATCAGTATTCAGTAAAGGTGCCACAGTGAGAATGGAGTTCAAGAAGGAGTAATTTTATTAAAAGAAAAATATGAGCAGAAAAAAAACAATCTGGCTTTGGGCTTTTTCAATCATTTTTACAATTGGAGTAGCTTATCTTCAGAGAATCACCGGACCATCGTACCCTTTAAAGAGTAAAGTAAGTATAAATAATATCGTGATAAAGTCAAAACTACCCCGTTCTTCTGATGCCGAAAATGGTGAATTGATAAAAATTATTGTCCACGATAAATCGGTTACCGGTGAATTCAAATACAAGCGTTTCAAAAGTTATGACACACTGACAACGGTTCCGATGACAAGGGATGGCGACACCCTTACAGCAATTATTCCAAAACAGCCACCGGCAGGAAAAGTGATGTATATGATAACATTAATTTCGGGAAATTCTAAAGTTGCTTTGACTGACGATTATGTAATTCTGCGGTACACAGGAAATGTGCCAGAGTATATTCTTTTTTTGCACATCATCATTATTTTCCTGGCCATGCTTTATTCAACACGTGCCGGTGTTGAAGCAATGTATAAAGGTATTAAAACATACAGATATGCTTTTATTGCAATGGTTACATTATTTATTGGAGGGTTAATTCTCGGACCGGTTGTTCAGAAATATGCTTTCAATGCCTACTGGACAGGTTGGCCGTTCGGACAGGATCTGACAGATAATAAAACCCTGGTGGCATTTATCTTCTGGGCCATTGCATTCTTCAGGCTGTCGAGAAATAAAAATAATTTCAAATGGGCAATTATTGCAGCTATCGTTCTTTTAATAATATTCCTGATACCCCACAGTATGCTGGGATCGGAGATTGATTATACTGTAAAATAGTACTTTATTTCTATGTTAATTTTGAACTTTGAACATTAAACTATTGTTATGTTCAGTGTCAATTGACGTATATGTCATTCTGAGGGATAATTTTTTACAAAAAAAACGATATAAATGACGTTTTATTCAAGTTCGATATTCGAAATTCGTTATTCATTATTCATTATTTATTTCGTTCAATGTTAGTTATTTAGAAAAATACGTCAATGGTAGTTTATCGAAGAATGACCAGATAAGACAGTGGTTGTCATGCTTCGACCCGCCTATTCGTCGGGCAGGCAGGCTCTGCATGACTTATAATTTAGATTTAACTTAACACTATATTTCGGTTTCATTTAACAACTCAACATGGTAATTACCTGGATCATTATTGTTATCACTACAGGTGTTTCACTGATTGCATTTAACCGCGATGATCTGTTCAACCGCTGGAAATTCAATCCTTACCAGGTGTTGCATGCAAAGCAGTGGTACAGGTTTTTAACGTATGGTATTCTTCATGCCGACTGGTTCCACCTCATCGTCAATATGTTTGTGTTATATTCCTTTGGCAAACAGGTGGAATATTCTATGAAAGATATTTTTGGCACCAAAGGGCTGTTATATTATTTTCTATTATATTTTGGAGGTATATGTTTATCAGTAATACCTTCTTTTGAA
>JAZDMF010000236.1:0-25751 GCA_043801235.1 Bacteroidota bacterium
AGTTGTCTTTTTTTTGCCATTCAGATGAGTTTCTTTGGCTTGGTGGCAATAAAATCTTTCAGGTAATAAGGTTCAAAATAGGCGGTATTTTCAAACTGTTTGAACTGGTATTTAAGGAAAGCCGGGCTTAACATTCCATTTGCGGAATTTAAAAAATCATAAATTATTACAGCATTTTTGTGAAGGGAAAGAATCTCTTTGCATTTTCCGGCGCCATCGCCGAAAAAAATAATTTTTTGCTTTTGAAGTGAACCGGAAAACGAATTTTCAGTTATGATTTCAGCAGATGTATCCCGGATAAAATTTCCGTTCAGGTCAAATATAGCATTATATACTTCCATGCGTCTTGCGTCAATCATAGGGCAGAGGAGTGCATCGGAATGATGTTGTCTGGAATGTTCCGAAAGAAAATGCAATGCCATAGAAAGCAATGTGTTTATGGCAATAAGGGGTTTATTCCATGCGTAGCACAATCCTTTAGCTGTTGAAACGCCTATGCGCAAACCAGTGTATGAGCCGGGTCCCATACTAACACATACTGCATCGATATTACTTTGGTTTTTACCCGAAACACTCATTACTTCTGAAACATAAGTTGTGATTACAGAAGAATGTGAATTGGCAGAATGGGATTCTTTTAAAGCCAGCAGTTTCCCATTTTCAGAAATAGCAACTGAACAAACTTTCGTAGCGGTTTCAAGAAGTAAAATGCAAGACATATATGAAGAAAAAAAATTATGTCAAATGTCAGATGTGTGATGTCAAATGTCAAAAGTAAAATTAACTGACATGAGTTTTACGTTATTTTTTAGGTCACTCAGAGCCGGGCACAGCAAGGCATCGAGAGATGAGTTCTATTACTTATTTTTTGGACAAGAGCATAAAAGCAGGATCGCTTTTTATTAATATTTAAACATCCTAATTTTAACAAGTATTCAGGGATTTGATATTTCATGCCAAACTTCAGTTATTAATGAGGGCATAAAATAGTTTACCTCCCACCATGCTTCGATAGACTCAGCATGACGTCCTCGCGCTTGGTCACCTTGAGCTTGTCGAAAGGTAAGCGTGCATTTAAAAAGCCAACTATTTACCGCTCCCATTAATAACTGAAATTATTTTTTTAAACATTTGACATATAACATTTGTTATCTGACATCATACATTATTTTAGCTGTCGCTTTCAGTAAAAAGGTCTTCCTTATCAACTTTTTTAACTTTATCACCATCCTTCAGGAGTTTTGAAATGGCTTTGTACGGAGCGGTAACCACTTCCTGTTTTTCAGTTAAACCTTCGAGTATCTGAATGTAAGTGTTGTCCTGTATGCCTGTTTTAACTTTAATTTTTTTAACAATTCCGTCAACATAAACAAAAACATATTCCGAGGTTTCTTCATCTTTTTCTTTCAGTGTTTTTTTTGTGACGGTTTCAAAATGTTCGTCTTCCTCAGTTGCTGCTGTGGCTTTATCTTTTTTCCTGGTTATTGTAGTGTCGGCAGCCGTAGTATCTTCACGCGTGGTAACGGCCTGAATGGGGATGGAAAGCACATCCACAACCGTTTCCGTTTGAATTTCAACTGTGGCCGACATTCCCGGGCGGAAAGGAGAGAAAGCTGTATCGGTTTCAGAAAGAAGGTCGGAGTATGATGAGCGCAGGATGCGGATTTTTACATCAAAATTTGTAACCTGATCGATGGAAGTTGTTGTTGTAACATTGTTGGCTGAATTGGCTATTTCGGTCACAAGTCCTTTGAATTTACGGTCGAGGTAAGCATCCACTTCAATGCTTGCAGTATCGCCGATATTTACGCGGACAATATCGTTTTCGTTCACACTTACGTTTACTTCCATTTCATTCAGGTTGGCAATTCGCATCATTTCGGTGCCCGAGAATTGCGAAGTTCCTACAACTCTTTCGCCTTTTTCCACATTGAGTTTCGAAACAGTACCGCTGACAGGCGCATATACCGATGTTTTCGTGAGACTGTTGTTGGCTTCTGTCAGTGATGCATTTGCACTTATAACATTGTATTCGGCAGCTTTCACGGTTTCTTTGGATCCTTCAACACTTGCTTCTGCAACAGTATAGGCTGCCTGTGCGGCATCCCATTCGGAAGCAGAAATAACCCCCGATTCATACAGTGTTTTGTTTCTTTCATAAGTAGCTTTTACGTTCACATATTCAGCCTGGGTGGTTAAAAGTGATGATTTGGAAGTGGCAAGGTTGGCCTTTGATGTATTTACAGCAGCAGCCATTCTGTCAAGGTTAGAAAGATAATAATCAGGATTGATTTTCGCAAGCAGATCGCCTTCCTGCACCTGCTCGCCTTCTTTCACATACAGTTCAACAATTTCGCCGGAAACGTCAGGACTAAGTTTCACTTCCACTTCGGGTTGAATTTTTCCGTTTGCGGAAACAGTTTCAATGATGGTTCGTTTTGAAACCAGATCTGTGCTTATTTTTGTCTCGCTGCTTTTCCCTATCCAGCCTGCATTTTTACCGATAATCACAAAGATTATCAATGCTCCAAGAGCAATTAAAAGATATTTGAGAATTTTTTTTCTGTTCTTCATATTCCAGAATTTTTTTCTTTTTCAATTATTTGAGTTCAATGGGTTTTCCCATGTAAAAATCGAGTATTTTCAGCCGGAACACATATTCGTATTTGGCTTGCAGAAGTGTTGATTCGGCTTCTGCCAGTTTGTTTTTTGCATCATCATATTCGGTTGAATTCACAAGCCCCACTTCAAATTTCTGCTCGGCATATTTGAATGCTTCCTTGTATGCATCGACCGATTTTGACGATGATTTATATTTGTTCAGTGCTGCCAGCGCATCAGCGTATGCCTGCTGTATGCTTTTGTACAAAGTGTTTTTAGCTGTCAGTAATGTATATTCGTAATTCTGTATGGCAATTTTTGCCCTGGTAATGGTTGCATTGGCCAGCCAGCCGTTGAAAATGGGAACATACAAACTGAAGCTGATTGATTTATTTATGTTGTCGTTAAACTGATCATTGAACGGGATATTTTCGTAATTATAATCAAACGCAGGGGAGTAAACGGTATCGCCTCCGCCTGTGAAACCTGAAGGTAAATAGCCGGAAAGAGTGACATCTTTTATTCGTTTGCCTGCGCCTGAATAACCTGTTCCGTAGGATCCGCGCAGCGATAAAGCGGGATACCTCATTCCCTGGGCAATGGAAAGACCTATTTCTGAACTTTTCACTTTCAGCTCGGCGCTTTTAATTTCAGGTTGTGTGCCGACAGCAAAAGCAAAAATCTGATCGGGTGTCAAGAGCAATGTTGATTCCATGGGCGCTTCCAGAACCGGAACCATGATGTTGAAACTGTCTGCCGAAGGAAGATCGAGCATTTGGGTGATGATAAGATAGGCGATATCAAGATTATTCTGAGCGGTAACAACGCTTAACTCTTCGGTTGACTGCTGTGCCTGCAATGTGAGCAGCGTGCCTTTGAAACAGTTCCGGCATTAACGAGTTTCTGTGTTCGCGCCACCTGTTTTTCAGTAATAGCGAGTTGATTTTCGGCAATCCCTAAAAGTTCATCGCAGTAAAGAATTTGCAGGTAAGCGGTAGCAAGGTTCAGCGAAATATCGTTCATCATTTTGTCAAGGTCATACTGGCTTGACTCCAGTTCAATTTTGTTTTGTTTCACAGTGTTTAAAAGCTGGAAGCCGCTGAAAAGGGTGATGCTGCTGCTGAGATAAAAATTATCTGACTGCACGCGTTCGGTGGCAAAACTGTTAGTGTACATGTCGATGGTTTTTCCGTAATTGTATGCGTGAGATGCATTGGCGTTAAGAGTGGGAAAAAGGCTGGTTTTGCTTTGCAGCAGATTCACTTTGGCAAGTTGCTCCGACAGTTGCTGCTGCTTGATCTGTATGTTGTTGGAGAGCGCATAATCAATGCAGGCCTGAAGTGTCCATGTTTTCTGGGCATTTAAAAAAGGTATAGAAATAATAAATAGAGTTGAAATGATGATTATTCTTTTCATGCAAATGTGAGTGTGTAATGGAATGCAAATATATCAGTTATTGTTATATTATATTGTGAAATTAACGAAATTTAATTATGAGAAATTTTTCTTTTACAGCAAGTTTGAATACCTTTGTTTGTAAAACAAATCCTAAATCCCAAATTCTGAATTCCAAATAAGTTCAAAATTCAAAAATTAATGTTTAAAACCGTTTTGGTAATTGCAATTTTGATCATTGGATTTCCTGTATACCGCAGCAGGTATTTCTTATTTGGTGGTTGAGATTTGGAATTTTTACTAATCAGACATCTTTAAATAACCTTGTTTATGAAACGTTTATTTTTCCTGCTGGTAATTTTGACACTTATAGCAAGTATTTTCATGCTGAGTGCTTTTAAAAATAATTCCGTTCCTTCCAAAGAAACCAAATCAGGGCTCGTCAGCGACACTATCGATGTGTTGAATTATTCCATAAATCTTGATATTATTTATTTGTCGAATAAGGATATTTCGGGCTACACAGAGCTGACCATAGTTCCCAAAATAAATAATCTGAGTACAATTCCTCTTGATCTGCTTGGAATGACAGTGGATTCCGTTTTGATAAATAATATAACGGCACCCTCATATTCCTATAATGATACCTTGCTCCGCATTTCGCTGGCTGCACCTGCAAACATCAGTGACACATTATCTGTAAGGGTTTATTATCATGGATTTCCGCAGATGGATGCCTCGGGCTGGGGAGGATTTTATTTCAGCGCCGACAGCAATTACGCGTATAATCTGGGTGTGGGATTTCTCGCGGTGCCACATAACTTTGGACGTGTATGGTTTCCGTGCATTGATGATTTTGTTGACAGGGCAACGTATGATTGTTACATCAGAGTGAAAGACACCAAAACAGCTGTGTGCGGAGGAACAATGATGAGCGAAACCAATAATGGCGACGGAACAAAAACTTTTTACTGGCGCCTGCATGATGAAATTCCTACATATCTTGCTTCTGTTGCGGTCGGGCCTTATGTTCCCGTATTATGTACTTTCAACGGAATGAATGGCAGTATTCCCGTTAAAATTTACGTGACACCTTCTGATACAAATCATGCCAAAGGTTCTTTTACCAATTTACTTGATATTCTTTCTGTTTATGAAAATGATTTCGGCCCATACTTATGGGAGCGCGTGGGATACGTAGCCGTTCCTTTTAACAACGGCGCGATGGAACATTCCACAAACATTGCATATCCGATTATTTGTGTTGATGGCACCCTGAACTATGAGGGGCTTTATGCCCACGAGTTGTCTCATCAGTGGTTCGGCAACCTGGTTACCTGCGCAACTGCCGGAGATATGTGGATAAATGAAGGCTGGGCAACATTCTGTGAATCGATATTCAGGGAGGGGCTTTATGGTTATGCAAGCTATATAGCCAACGTAAAGTCAAATCATTATTATTCCATTAATAACAGCCATATTGATGATGACGGGTATTTTGCTCTTTACGGGATTCCAACTGAAATTACCTACGGAAGCACTGTTTATGAAAATGGCGCCGATGTAATTCATACTTTAAGATATTATCTGGGCGATTCGCTTTTTTTCAGCACGGTGAAGGCATGGATGAATACATATAAATTCGATCATATTTCCACTGATGAACTGCGCGATTTTTTTACAGCACAGTCGGGTGTTGATGTAACCGATTTTTTTGAAGGATGGATCAAAACACCCGGATTTCCTCATTTTTCAATCGATTCGGTGGTTTATGAAGGAACAGGGAATGATTATACTGTGTATGTCAGGCAAAAACTTCATCATAAACCTTCCTTTGTGAATTCAAATAAAATAGAGATTGCTTTTATGAATGATACATGGCAGAAGTACACTGAAAACATAGAATTTTCAGGCGAATACGGGAATAAATTATTTCACCTTCCTTTCACTCCGGAAATTGTGATGATGGACCTTGATGAAAAAGTGAGCGATGCGACAACCGATTATTATAAAGTAATTAAAACTACCGGTAATCATTTTTTTTCTAATTCCTTTTTTTCTCTGAATGTTCTGAATGTTTCCGACTCGGCGTTTTTCCGTGTGGAGCATAACTGGGTGGCAGCTGATCCCCTGAAAGCTCCGTCGGCTGAAATATTCCGGGTGTCGGATAAAAGGTACTGGAAAATAGACGGGATAATTCCACAGGGATTTAATGCAACGGGAAAATTTAATTACAACCGCAATTCAAGCGGCATGGAAAATTTATTACTTCCTACGGCTGCATCTGTCGATTCGCTGGTGCTGCTATTCAGGGAAGATGCTGCCGATGACTGGCAGGTGGTGAATTTTGTGAAATCAGGAACATCGGTGGGATATCTGACAACGAACAACCTTCAGAAAGGAGAATATACATTTGGTGTTGGAAAACCCAACCAGTCGGGAATTTCACAGATCGACAATACAAAGAAACCGTCGTTGGATGTATACCCGAATCCTTCAACCGATACATTTTACATTACATATATGGCTGAAGAAAATTCTGAAATAAAAATATACGATGCATCGAATAAACTCGTTTATTCAAAAGAGGTGAAGCAGAAACAGGGGCAGCTTTCATGGTCACCATTAAAAGTAAAGCAGGGAGTTTATTTTATTTATCTTTATTCCGATGACAAACCTGTTGCGTCAAAGAAAGCCGTATTTTCAAAGTAAAATGAAATGTGTTTGTTTTATAAAACAGATACTGCCTTACTTATTTTTTCTTCTTCCTGTTTTCAGCCAGGCTCAGAATTTTCAGGTCACTGAAGCAAATGCCGACTGCAGTTCTCCGGTTTTTCTTACGGATACCATTTTCGGCCCGGCCAACGCTCCCGAAGGATATGGAACTGTGAACGAATTTCAGGATGTACTCGGAAATTTATACAGTTTTGAAAAAGAGCATCACAGCGTTTGGTTCAAATTTGTTTCGCCCGCAACAGGAGCTCTGGCCATGGATATTATTCCTGAATGCATAAAAGATGATTATGATTTTTTACTTTTTAAATATACTGGTAACGAATCCGGTTTTTGCGAAAACATTAAATCAAAAAAACTGAAGCCCATCAGAAGCGCAATATCGAGAAACGATAAAACTATTTTAAGCATGACTGGACTGGAACAAGGTGCCACTGATGAGTTCATACATTCCGGACCCGGTGAATCGTACAGCAAGCCTCTGGATGTAAATAAAAATGATGTTTATTATCTCGTATTGGATAATGTGTATGAATACGGCTGCGGTTTCACGTTAAAACTTCATTACAAATATTCTCTGACAACAAATTCCATGAATATTACAATTCTTGACAGCCTCACCGGAGAGATGATAAATGGTAATATTGATATTATCGACTCAGTAAAAAATGATACATTAAAAAAGATAACCTTTCAAAAAAATATCAGCAGTTATTTTATGTCCGTGGATTCGCTGCATGTGTACAAGATAACAGCAGCAGCAAAGGGATATTTTACAAAATCGCTGCTATTTAAGCCTACTGCAGTTGCCGGTGTTTTCAGCCTAAAAATAAATTTACAAAAAATTGAAGCAGGTAAAAAAATAGTGCTCGATAATATATATTTTTACGGCAACAAAGATATTTTTCTGCCAATATCAAATCAGGCGCTTGAAGGTTTGCTTGGCACCATGAAAGATAATCCGAACCTGAACATTGAAGTGCAGGGGCATGTGAACTGGCCGTATAATGCAGTAACACCGCCGGATACAAGCTGGAACTGGAAGCTGTCGATAATGAGGGCTAAAGCGGTTTGCAAATACCTTATGGATAACGGTATTGCCGAAGACCGGCTTTCATTCAAGGGTTTCGGGAATTCACACATGCTTTTTCCGTATGCAAAAACGGCCGCGGAAATGGAAAAGAACCGGAGAGTGGAAATTCTTGTAATTTCGAACGATGAATAAATCTTTAATCAGGTATTGCTTGAATCCAATATAGTAATTTAAAATATTTGAACAATCGAACATTGGAACTATGGAATTATTAATATGTTAGGCTCATAAGTTTTATATTTTCAGTTATTATAAAGGCAAATGGGCATATCTGCTTCACCATATCTGACAAATAAATTTTTTAGGCATGAAAAATCTATTGATAATAATACTGCTTTGTTCAATTGGCGCTTGTAAGAGCAGCGTTTTATTAAACAATACTAATAAATTGATGGAAGGAACATACTTTGGAAATAAGGGTCTAATTCATGTCTTTGTTAAAATAAAAAAAGATAGTGTATTTATTGACTGGTTTCAAGTAGAAAAACGCACTTATTATATATTTGCTGACACTATAATTATCAGTAATGACGGAATTAATAAATTACAAGGTAAAAATGCTGTTATTTATGAGAAGAAAAATAAATTATATATTGAAGCAAATCCATTTAATCATAAAGAAGTCACTTGTATAAAAATTAAAAGGAACGAGGAAAAATATAAAGAATGTGAGAGTTTTAAAAACATTGCATATATTCATAAAAAAAATTCCATTTATACTCCAAGCAATAATGAATATCAAGCAGAAAAAAAACTCGTATTAATAAATAAATTTAAAAAGGAATATGAAATAGATGAAAAAATCTATATATTAAAACATAAAGATTTTGTTATAGAGTATGAAATTTTTTTACAAGCATTACAAAAAGAATTATTATTAATGGATGAATAAAAGAGACCTAAGGACGTGAAGAACATGGTATCGTTCAATATAAAAAACATTTTCAACAACATTGCGGGAATTAGGAGAGACATTTATTGCGTTAAAAATTATTCAACAGGTTCCATTATTAAAAAATCCCGAAATTGTTGTCAAGGGATTAATCGAGTGTAATGAATTAATTTCGATCTTTATAAAAAGCATCGAAACAGCAAGAAAAAATAATCAAATAGTGAAATAAAGTTCGTTCATTCGAATGCTCGAATGTTCAAGTATTCGAATGTTTGTTATTCAAAAATATTTTTCCATTTTTAATTTTAAGATACAAATAAATATGAAAAAAATATTCCTATGTGTTTTTTTATATTCTTTTATACATCCTGGTTTTTCACAAACCTTTTGGCTCACTGCTGCAAGCGGCGACTGCTCAGGTGCCCTTGAAGTAAAAGATACGGTAGTTGTTGCGCAGAATTCGCCCAAAGGAGTAGGGAAGACACTTGAGATGTATTATTACAATAATTATGAAGGCGAAAAAAACAGCGTGTGGTACAAACTTACCATTCCTGAGGATTGTTACCTGGCATTTGACCTGGTTCCTTTCACCAAGGAAGATGATTACGATTTTGCTTTATACAAGAACACCGGTAATGAAACCAATTTCTGCAATAAAATCCAGAAACAGCAACTGGCACCGGTCCGTGAAATTATTTCGGAAGATGATCCGCGCATCAATAGTCGCACAGGACTTACAGTGAGCAATAAACGTATTTCCATTCCTCCGGGCCCCGGTGAATCCTATGGTAATGCCCCGAAGGTTAAAAAAGATGAAGTGTATTATTTGCTTGTGAATAATGTGGAATTCGGTAAAGGGCATACCATTACCTTTCATTTCAGGATACCCAAACCGGAACCCGAAATTGATATCACAATTGTTGATGCCGAAACTGGAAAACCCGTGAATGCAAATATAAATGTAGCGGAATCGTCAGCAAAAATGTACCCTCCGAAGGATTCAGTGTATAATATTACAAATCAGAATGAAGTGGAAATAAATGCCGATTACAGTAAAAATTATACAATATCTGTTTTTTCAAAAGGATATTTTACCTGTGTGAAAAAAGTTACGACCGGCGACAGCATTACGAAAACAACACTAAAAATTGAACTGAAAAAAATTGTAAAAGGTGCCAGCGTCATACTTGAAAATATTTATTTTGAAAGCAATACGGCCGTTATTATGCCTGAATCATTTACTGCTTTGGAGCTGCTCTCAGGCAGTTTGAAACAAAATCCCACCCTGAAAATAGAGATACAGGGTCATGTGAACTGGATCAATGACTGGAAGGACAAGGCCGATACATCCGGCCTCCTGATACTTTCGGAACAGCGCGCAAAATCTGTTTATGATTATCTGATCACGAAAAATATTGCCCCTGACCGTATGACCTATAAGGGTTATGGCAACACCAAAATGCTCCATCCTGATGCGCAGACCGCCGAAGAACAGGAAAAAAACAGGAGGGTGGAAATTTTTGTGACTTTTTTTTAAATCTTTGTGGCTGTTCAGGCTTATTAAACGGAAATAGATAATCTGTTTTTTATTATTATTATTGTTCGACCTTTTAATGTGTCATTATTTTGCAGATGACCATACAATATTTCCTGTATGATCGAATTTGATTTGTTATTTTTATTAACTTTGTTATATCTAAAGCTGAACAGTAACAAAAGAAGTTTATTTTTTGCCATCATCCTGTAATTTTTTTGATGGCATTGATAAAATGATATTCTGTAATCAGAACAAGGATATTCGATCCAATGAAAAATCTATTATCAGGAATATTTTTTGTTTTCATTGTTTTATTATCTATTACTTCCTTTTCACAAAACTGGCAATGGGTGGTAACAGGTGGTGGTCCTTCAGGCGACAAGGGTACAGATTTGGATATTGACGCTGCCGGGAATTTATATGTTTCGGGATATTATAATGTGGGACAACCCGCTTCTATGACGATCAATTTCGGAAGCATCAATCCTCCCACCGACTGGGGCAAGGAAGGTTTTCTTGCAAAAATTACTTCTGCAGGTACATGGACGTGGGTTAATGCAGCAATAGGCGGATGGGATGAAAGGGTGCTGGGCTTGTGTGTTGACCGCGTGAACGGATATGTATATGCCACCGGATGCACATGGTATAGCACCACCTTTGGCAGTTGTTCCGGAACTTTCCCCGGTAGCGCCGACGAAATATTTGTCGGCAAATTCGATCTGAATGGAAACTGCATCTGGCTCGTTGGTGCAGGTGGCGATAGCGATGATCATGGGTACGATCTGATTACCGATAACCAGGGTAATATCTATCTTACGGGTTTTATTTCCGATGAATATTTTTCTGGAACTCCTGCCATTTTCGGTAGTTTGACGGCTTCCGTTGCTATGGGCGACTCTACCGCTTTCGTTGCAAAAATGTCTCCCGCCGGTGTTTTTCAATGGGTGAAAACCTTTGAGGGTATTGATGGTGAGCGTGACAACCGCATCGCCATTGATTCTTTATCAAATGTTTATATCGCAGGGGGATTTTGGGGCACAAAAAGTTTTGGTTCTTCTGTCGTTACCAGCAATGGCGGCGTAGATATTTTTGTTGTTAAATTTGACAGCAGCGGTAATCAGGTCTGGGTGAAAACAACCGGCAGCACCTATGACGACAGGGCAAATGCAATTACTGTCGATAAATACAATGATGTATATGTTACCGGTGAATTCCGTGATGTTGTTCCCTTTGGTTATGACACAATTAATAACCATGGCGGTCCTAGCGGACGGGATATCTTTGTTGCCAAAATGAAAACAGATGGTAACTGGGTGTGGGCAAAAAGAGCAGGGTCCACTAGTGGCGGCGACAGGGGCAACCGGATAGTTTCTAATATAAAAGGTGATCTTTTTGTTACCGGACAATTCAGTGATACCGCTGAATTTGGCGGCAGCATTACTTTAAACAATACGGATTTACTCCAGATTTTTGTGGCTTCAATAGATACTTCAGGAACATGGAAATGGGCATTACAAGGCGGTGGACTCGGTGATGACCGTGGAAACGGAATTGCCTGTTATGATTCCTGCTTAGTATATGCATGTGGCTATTATCCAGACAACGCTCAGTTTGGCAGTTTATCTTTAAGTAGCATGGGTGGCAAAGATGTGTTTGTTGCAAGTATCAGCGGTGCAATGGCATCTGTTACTTCTTCTGATACCACTATTTGTTCTGGCGATTCAACAACACTTAATGTGGCAGGAGGGAGTACCTGGACATGGAGCCCTGCAACGGGCTTGAGTTGCACTAACTGTTCAGACCCTATAGCGTTTCCTACGGCAACTACCACCTATACGGTAATTGCATCCGGTTTGTGCGGCATTGATACGGCTTCTATAACGGTAAATGTTATATCCGCATCGGCAGTTGTAATTACGGGTAGCACCAGCATCTGTGCAGACAGCTCTACTTCACTGAATGTTACCGGAGGAACGTCTTATATTTGGAGCCCTGCCACTGGGCTTAGCTGCACCGACTGTGATAATCCCGTTGCATCACCAGCTGCCACTACAACTTATACCGTAGTTGCCAATACACAATGCGGACCAGCTACCGAAAACGTTACTATCAATGTTTTGCAGGATCCTAATCCAGTGTTTTCCGGCGATTTGGATATATGCCTTGGCATACCTACAACCATTTATGCGTCCGGAGGAACAACTTATCAGTGGACTCCTTCTGCAAGTCTAAGTTGTACTAACTGCACAAACCCTGTTGCAAATCCTGATACCACCACCACTTATTATCTTACCATTGAAAATACAATTGGTTGTACCGGCAGCGATTCGGTTGTTATAACAGTGGATGACATTTGCGGCGAACTTTATGTGCCTACAGGTTTTTCACCAAATGGCGATGGCAATAATGATCTGTTTTATATTTCGGGCGAATATCTTCGGGAGCTTAATTTTAAAGTTTACAACCGCTGGGGGCAACTGTTGTTTGAATCAAATGACCCCACTCTGAACTGGACATGGGACGGCACATTCAAAGGCAATAAACTGCAGTCAGGAGTGTATGCTTATTCCATTTTCGTGAAAACAGAAAAGGGAGAAATAATAAATAAAGCAGGTAACATTACCATCATGAATTAAGTAGCTTATGTTACGCATTTTTGTTTACTATAATAAAATGAATATTTTTGTAAGACATAAAAAATCCAATCGTGAAAAATCCTACCTGTAAAACCAGAAAAATCTTAAAAAAGCCCCCGAAGCAGAAAAAGATTCCCTATTCTTACAAACCGGAAGATATGTCATTAGAAGAATGGCAGATTGCACTGAGAAGGCAATTTGCTGTTGAACAAAATTTCGATGTTGAGAACATAGGCAACCATCCGGTGTTTTCAGATTTTAATGTGCATAATCCAAAAACAGGCAGAACTTATAAAGTAGCTGTACGTGATGAAAAAAACGGACTGAATTTTTGCTCTTGTCCCGATTTTAAAGTCAGCGTGCTTGGCACGTGCAAGCATGTGGAATACATGCTGCATCATTTAAAAAAGAAAAAAACCAACGGCAAATATTTCAGGGAAGGTTTTATTCCTGAATACTCTTCAATAAGTTTACGTTACGGGAATGAAAGAAAAATTTTTCTGCGAACAGGAACAAAAAATTCCGATCAGATGGCAGAAGCTTCAAAAAAATATTTCGATGATGATCACTTCCTTAAAGAAACCTGCTTTGATCAGTTTGATGTTTTTCTAGCACAGGCTACGGCTATTGATCCCGGATTCCGCTGTTACCAGGATGCAATTGACCATATTATCGGAATAAGAAGCGCAACAAAAAGAAAAAATATTATTGATAATAAATATGGCAAGGATAAATCCGAAAAGCTTTTTGACGATTTATTGAATGCAAAATTATTTCCATATCAGAAGGAAGGAATTTTGTTTGCAGCAAAAGCCGGACGTTGCCTGATAGCTGATGAAATGGGCCTGGGAAAAACCATACAGGCAATTGGCGCCGCAGAACTTATGGCGAAAGAATTTGGTGTCGAAAAAGTTCTAGTTATTTGTCCTACTTCCTTAAAGTATCAATGGAAATCGGAAATAAAAAAATTTGCCGGCAAAGATTCCCTTGTAATTGAAGGAATGTTTCATAAGCGACAACAAATGTATTTGGAAAATGATTTTTATAAAATTGCGAGCTATAACGTAATTAAAAGCGACCTTGAACAGATCAACAAATTCGCACCCGACCTAATCATTCTTGACGAAGCACAACGAATCAAAAACTGGAAAACAAAAACTGCCCAGAATGTGAAATCACTTTCTTCGGAATATGCATTTGTTTTAACAGGCACACCTCTGGAAAATAAACTTGAAGAACTCCACTCCATAATTCAGTTCATTGATATTTTCCGTCTCGGTCCTCTTTTCCGTTTTTTATACAGCCACCAGGTAACCGATGACCATGGTAAAGTTATCGGATATTCCGATCTGAATAATATTTCCAAAGTTTTGCAACCTGTGTTCATCCGAAGAAACAAAAAGGAAATCAAGCATCAATTACCTGAACGGATTGATAAAAACTTTTTTGTTCCTGTTACAAAAGAGCAGATGCAGCAACATGATGATCATTATGAAATTGTAGTCCGGCTTGTAAATAAATGGAGGAAGTATAAATTTTTATCAGAGCAGGACCGGCAGCGTTTGCTTATTGCTCTCAACTGCATGCGTATGGTGAGCGACAGCACCATATACTCGATCAAAAGACCAGGTTCGATACGAAGATTGATGAGCTGATGATCATTCTTGAAGAGATTTTTGAAAACCCCGAAGAAAAAGTCGTTGTTTTCAGCCAGTGGGAAAGGATGACTCGTCTTGTTGCGCAAGAACTGGATTTGCTTGACATCGAATATGAATATCTTCATGGTGGTATTCCAAGCTTTAAAAGAAAAGACCTCATAGATAATTTTCATAACAAACCCGAAAGCCGTGTTTTTCTTTCTACCGATGCCGGTGGTGTTGGACTAAACCTGCAATGCGCCGGAACAGTTATTAATCTTGATATTCCATGGAATCCTGCCGTGCTTGAACAACGGATTGCACGCGTTCACAGGTTGGGACAAAAGAATCATGTGCGGGTGATGAATTTTGTTTCATCAGGTACCATTGAAGAAAGAATTTTAAGCTTAATCGGCTTTAAACAATCGGTATTTACAGGAGTTTTCGACCAGGGCGACAATAATGTATTCATGGGTGAAGACAGGTTCAAACAATTTATGAGGTCTGTAGAAAGTATTACTGAAGAACCAATAGAATCGCTCGAAGCAGTTCTTACATCAGAAGAAAACAGCAATGAAAAAGAAGTGAACCAGAAAGCAGAATTTATTCCTGATGAACTACTAAAAGAAACCGGTGTAGAAGAAACTCTTGCTAAACCAGAAGACCTGCAAATCCCTGTTCAGGCGGCTAAAGTCCAGACAGAACAAACATCTCACGCAGGCACACTAAATGATTTATTTGTAACAGGCATTGATTTTTTGCAAAAACTTGGCAACACAATCAACGATGTAAAAACTGGAAAAACTTCGGCTTCATCATTCATAGAAAAAGATTCTTCTACAGGAAAACCGTATTTCAAAATTCCTGCTCCCGATGAAAAAGTTGTTGAACAGGCTCTGAATACACTAAGCGGTTTGTTGCAATTGTTCAGAAAAACGGAATGATGTTTTAGATTTATACATCAAACGGAATAAAACCATGGATTTTTTCAAGCCCAAAACTCCAAGATCAAAACATCAAGCCCCAAGAAAAAAAGTTTAGAGTTAAAGATCAAACTTTATTTTTTCTATTTCCTTTGAACCTGGAATTTTGAAATTATTTGGAATTTGGAGTTTGGGATTTGAAACTTTATTTCAGGTAATCATTAAAATAATTCTCAATCTTGTGTAGCAGGTGAACCCTGTCTTTGCCACCTACATTGTGCTCATGTTCCGGGTAAACAAAGTAATCAAGTTGTTTTCCTTCATCAACGCATTTTTTAACGAAGGTCAGTGAATGCTGCCAGACGACAGTGTTATCAATGGTCCCGTGAATGATTAATAATTTTCCCTGCAGGTCTTTCACATAGTTCAAAAGATTGGCATTCTCATATCCCAGAGGATTTTCTTCAGGGGTATCCATGTATCGCTCGCCATACATTACTTCATAAAATTCCCAGTTGATCACAGGCCCACCAGCTACTGCAACTTTGAATAATCCCGGATTTTTCAAAAGCATATTTATGGTCATAAATCCGCCGTAACTCCAGCCGTACACACCCATTTTAGTTGTATCTACATAATTAAGTTTTTTTAGATAATCTACTCCAAGCATTTGGTCTTCCATTTCAATGGTTCCAATGTTGCGGTGAATGGCCTGCTCGAATTTCAGCCCTCTGTCTGAAGAACCATGATTATCAAGAGAAAAAACAACATAGCCCTTACTTGCCAGATAATTCAGAAAAAAACCTGCACCACCAAGCCATGTATCAGTTATCATCTGATTATGCGGTCCGCCGTAAACATAAACAATCACGGGATATTTTTTTGTGGAATCAAAATCAAGCGGCATGAGAAGCCTGCAATACAAATCGCAACTGTCTTTCGCTTTGATTGTAAATATTGACATTTCGGGCATTTTGTATTCCTTCAGCGGATTAGAATTTTTCTTTACAGTCTGCAATATCTTGCCCTCTGAATCTTCGAGCAAATACTCACCAGCAATAGAGGTACTTGAATAACTATCAAGAACATATTTACCGTCATCACTCCATTGTGCATCATGTGTTCCTTCGGCTGATGAGATTTTCACGATTTTTTCATTCTTTAAATTCACGCTGTAAATTTGGCGTTCCAGAGGATTAAGAGCTGTTGAAATATAAAATGCTTTTGTATCGGTTGCATCTGTGCCCAGAAAATCGGTTACAACCCAATCGCCTTTTGTAAGTTGTTTGATCAGTTTTCCATCTGTATTATATAAATACAAATGATTGTATCCGTCGCGCTGGTTCTGCCACATAAACTGATCTGTTTTCATTTTTAAAAAATAAAGTCCATGCAAGGGTTCAACATATTTATCATTCTCCTCTTCAAAAAGCGTTTTCACAAACTCTCCGGTTGAAGCATCGTACTGGTTTAATTTCATATGATTCTGCGCTCTGTTCAGAACAGCAATGAAAATATATTTTTCATCAGGACTCCATGTAATATTGGTCAGATATTGCTCTGCCGGCTCACCTGTTTTTAGAAATATTTTTTTCTGAGTAAGCGGATTATAAACACCTACAGTTACATGGTGGCTCGTCATTCCAGCCATCGGGTACTTTATGTCTTCTTCTTCAGCTATGCGGTTTTCAAGATCAGAAATATAAACCAAAGGATAATCTGTAACCATAGTCTGATCCATGCGATAGAAAGCAAGCAAGGTTCCTGATGGTGACCAAAATGTACCTTTTGAAATGCCGAACTCATCGCGGTGAACTGATTGCCCGTTAACAATATTTATGTTGGTGTCGCTGGTTACAGCGTACTCTTTTCCTTTAACAGAAATGAAAAGATTGTTTTCAACGGTATAAGCAGCCGACAGCGTTTTTTCCGCAATGTCAGTATTCTCGGCATTTTCATTCAATGTGTTGACGGCTTCTGCTTTTTTTTCACTGATATTGTATTTATATATTTTGTCGTTCTTATTGAAATAAAATGTGCTTGTATCTATCCAAGTAATATCCGGAAATCCATTCAGTTCGGCATCACCTAAACCCTTTATCTTCTCATTCAGAGATGAAAGTTTTGAGATTGTGTCACGTCTCTCATTAAGAGCATTTCCTTTAATAAGGCACTTCAGGTCAACATATGAAAAAGTGTTACTGCTTGCTATCCATTGCAGTTGGCTCATATATTTGGGATAAAGAGAGCGCTTGGTATAGGCATCTTCAAGAGTAAGAATTTTTGTTTGCGCAGCAATAAACAGCGGTATGAATAACAAAAAAAGTGCTGAAGTGAATTTAATTCTATTCATAAAATTAAGATTTTTCTTTTCGGTTAATCGGGTTTCGGATATCAGATTTCGGTTTATCCGTTTTTTAGTTTTCTGAAAATTGGTTTTCTCGATTTTCCATTTTGTATCATCAAAAAACTACAATATTCTTTTTTTGAAATCAGATTCACTGATAACTGACAAACGAAACCCGATAAACTGAATTACGAAATCTCAAAATGCAAATACTTGCTGCAAAAAAACATTAACAAGCCAGCTTAATGGCATCTGCAATATTTTCAATAAGCCTCACATTTTCTTCAATAGCGTTGCCAACAACAACAATATCAGCGCCGGCACAGCACAAATCATGTGCCTTGGCCGGTGTGCGGATTCCGCCTCCCACTACAAGAGGAACCGAAATATTCTGCTTCACTTTTGCGATCATTTTTTCTGCTACAGTAAGTATGGCTCCGCTTCCTGCATCCATGAAGATCATTTTCAGTCCTAGCATTTCGCCCGCCATTGCTGTACAAATAGCAATATCGGCTTTATCAGCAGGAATGGGATGAGAATTGCTGATGTACAATGCAGCCGTGGGTTTTCCGCTTTCAATAAGCATGTAGCCTGTCGGAATAATTTCAAGTCCGCTGGACTTCAGGTAAGGTGCTGCAATCACATGTTTGCCGATAAGCATCTCAGGGTTTCGTCCGCTGATGAGTGAAAGCAATAGTATGGCATCGGCATTTTTATTGATCTGCATAGTGTTTCCGGGAAAAATAACGACAGGCACTTCGCAGTTATCTTTTAATGTTTTAATGGTGATATCAAGATTGTCATTCGTAAGCAAACTGCCCCCGACAAAGAAAAAATCGACAGCATTCTTCGATGCTATGTCAGCAATATTCAGCAACTGTTTAGGCGTTGTCTTGTCGGGATCAAGAAGAACGGCAAACTTTTTTGGTTTCTTTCCCTTTTTCGCAATACCTGAATATACGTTCATAATTATAGAATTGGTGCAGACAAATATAAGTATTATCAACTTGCTACAGTATAAACAAGCATATAATCGTCAAGTTTTTCATAGCGGACAGCATACTCTTTTTGAAATTTTCCGGTATTGATTTCAGCGCAGAACACTCCTTTTCCCACATAATCAAAAGGGTGGAGCCAAATATGTTCCTGGAAAAGCAAATTTTTTTCGCCATAAAGTTTATACAAAGATTCTTTGGCCCCCCAGCAAACATAAAGTTGTTCCAGCCTTGATGCGATCCCAATATTATTTATTTCAGTATCTGAAAGAAATTTATAAATTACTTTTTCAATTTTAGGATGGATAATTTCTATATCAATGCCCACAGGAAAATGGCGACTGACTATGGCGGCAGAATATTTACCTGAATGCGAAACGGAAAGATGATGAGAGTTAAACTGCAAATAAGGTTTTCCAAATTCATCATAAATTACATGGGAATATTCTTCATCAGAGATAAGTTCTTTTAATAATACACGGTAGCTGAGCCATTGCATCCGCCTGGTATCGTTGCGAAAGCCACAGTACTGCTTCTCTTCATCATCATTTAGTCCGATTTTTCTTAACAACATATCCGGAGTTTCGGTAATTTCCCAAACTCCAAGCAGTGTATCTTTTTGCAAATTTCTTTTCAGATAAACAGGCATGGTTTTTTTCTTAATGCAAAGATAGAAATTCACACTCACTTCAAAACCTCTGACATTAAAAACCTCTAATATTATTTTTTACAAAAACTCGCAATACTGAAAATTTACGTTCTTAGATAAATATAAAATTTTTGTCATTTTATTGTTTTTTTGCATGGATAAGAGATATGCCAGCAATATCCCAATCTTTGGTTTTCGTTGAATGACAATACACAGTATTTGTTGACTGCATATACCGGGAAATTTATGGTTATAGAAAAATCAGGTATAAATACCTGTATTATAATAGTAATTGCCTTCGTAATTTTATCCTCTGAAAATTTTATATTAATAATATGAAAAAACATTTACTTTTTCTTCTGCTTCTTACTCAAAATGCTTGTTCATTTTCGCAATCCTATTTTTATAAAGAATACGATAATAACGGCAAGGCTGAATTCGGGCTTGGCGTGACCGAAACAACAAATCATGATTTTGTAATTGTGGGAATGACTGGTGACCCTCTGAGCTTACTTGGCAATTACCAGGGATGGATACTTAAAATCAACTCTGAAGGAGACACGCTTTGGACAAAGCAATACGGCGATTATGGCACTGATCTCTTTACCAGTATTTTACCTCATGATACCAATTTTATTATTTCGGGAATAAAATTTGTGTACGGGAAAGGTCGCGATGGCTGGCTCATGGAAGTTGATTCTTTTGGTAATAAAATTTGGGAAAAGACCTATGGAGGAACAGGCTATACCCATGATGGCCTTTCATCCATCATTCCAACATCTGATGGCGGCTACCTCATGACAGGGAGCACAGAATCATTCGGCACCGACAGCACTCAAGATGCCTGGCTCATCAAACTGAATTCATCGTTTGATACAATGTGGACTAGAACTTATGACATGGGCGTGATAAACGAAACAACAAGTTTTACAGACGACGGCATAAATATAGTGCCGTTTCAAAACAACAAATACATTTTTGCTGTCAACACCTGTGAATCTGGCTGTGATGGAATAGATCCGCATTTGTATGCGTCATATATTATTGTTGACTCTGTGGGAAACGTACTTCTCAGCCGTTCCTATACCGATGGTCCGAAAAATAAATTCAAACAGATCGCATCAACCAGCGACGGTAGTGCAATTATTGCCGGAGCAACAAGCATGAGGGACAGTGTTCTGTTTACCCTGTTCCGAAGCGAAGACATGTGGGTGCTGAAACTGACCAGCGACGCGACCGATACTTTGTGGACAAAATCTTTTGGTGAAAATGGCATATACGACGGGGGCTGGAGTATTTTTGAAACAGATGACGGAGGTTATATGATGTCCGCATACTCCCAGATCGACTGTACACCGAGTTATAACTATGACAACATTTGGTGGATGAAACTGGACAGCAATGGCGACACAACCTGTGTGCGGCGCTGGGGCGGCCCCGACAACGATGATTTGCTTTATATTATTCCAACCTCCGACGGCGGCATTATCGGCACAGGCGGTGTAAACGGCAACTCCAATCCTTTGGAAGGACCAATCCCTGGTGATGCAGACCTTGTTATAATTAAAACCGATGCTCAGGGGCTGATCACGGGAATTGAAAACACAGAATCTGAAAATGTTTTTTTCTCAATCTATCCAAACCCCGCATCTGATCATTTTACCCTGATGATGAACATTAATGCAGAAGAAATAATTACTGCCGAACTTTTCGATCTGACCGGAAGGATAATCTTTGAAGAAAATTTTATTTCCTCTTCAAATGGAATGCAAATACTGGAATTCAGCGTACCGCAAATAAATAGCGGAATATATTATTTACAGGTCCGCTCAAATAATTTTTCAAAAACAATTCCCGTTGAAATTTTTAATAACTAAAAATGATTGCCATGAAACTAAAAATTATTTTTTTAATCATTGTCCTTTGTGCAATGAAATCTTTTTCACAAACACAATGGACTAATTATTCTGATCAGCCTGTTCTCTCAATGGACACAACAATTATGTTGTGGGCGGCTTATGGACAACCGGCCTGCATCATACAGAATGATACATTTAAAATGTGGTACGGTGTTGCGAGCGGAGTGAATTCAGGCGATACTATCCCCAGGGGAAGAACTCATTATGCATGGTCTGTTGATGGAATTAACTGGAATAAATATTCCGGCAACCCGGTGCTTGATGTCGGAAGTGCGGGACAATGGGATGATGAATGGCTGGATACACCTGAAATTCTATGGGACGGCAATGAATTCAAACTCTATTATTATGGCGATTCAGTTTATATGTCGGGTGCGGTGAATGCAAGCATCGGTTTGGCTACCTCTCAAGACGGAATAAACTGGACAAAACAAGGAATCGTTTTGCAAAAAGGAAATGCAGGTGACTGGGATGGAAATTTTATTGAATCTCCTGCCGCCTACTATGATCCATCGTCGGGTGTATATGCCATGTGGTACTCGGCACAGGATACTGCAGGATGGATCAGGATTGGTCTGGCTGTTTCGCCTGACGGTTCAAGCTGGATTAAATACCCGACACCTGTTTTGGATCATGGCAGTCCGGGTTGCTGGGAAGATATATTTGTAGCTGTTCCTGCGGTTATCAGGACTGGACATATTTTTGAAATGTGGTACAGCGGAATATCGAATGCGGGTCAGTTTGATTCTGTTTTTGTGGGTTATGCTGTATCACTGAACGGAACAACCTGGATCAAGTATCCGGGAAATCCTGTCCTGTCAAATGCGCCAGGCGATACCAGCCGTTACTGGGCCGTTGATGTGGTTTGGGATGCCAATAATAATGAATACAAACTCTGGTACGAAAACAATTATAAATGGGATGCAAATGCCATATACATGGCAACATCTCCAAGAAATGTTCTTTATTCAAACAATTGTTCTGTGAGCGTTAGCAACGATACCACTATAAACGCCGATGACAGCATTGTCTTGCATGCTGATGGTGGTACCTATTATCAATGGGATCCCGCCTATGGCCTGAGCGATGCGAACATTCAGAATCCAACCGCCAGCCCTGATACCACTACTCAGTACACGGTTCTGATCGTTAACGATTCCTGTATCACAGTCGATTCAGTATTAGTCACCGTTCTGCCTGTTTCTGTTGCCGAACATAACAAAGCTGTTCAGGATGTTCAGATATATCCAAATCCTGCAGAGGATGACGCAACCCTCGTTTTCTCCCTTTCATCGGATGCAGTCGTATCGGTTAATCTGAAAGATATTCAGGGACGTACTGTTAAAAATATTTTCTTCAACAATCTTTGCAGTGGCAAACAATCGGTTTATATTGATTCTGATTATCTTTCATCAGGAATGTATTTTTTGGAAATAGATGCGGAAAACTTTAAAGTACTGAAAAAAATAATTTTCACAAATTAATATTTCAATGAAAATAAATTTAACACTCTGCATATTTTCCCTTTCGTTTTTTTTTCATATACAGGCACAGGTGAACTGGGTGAAATACCCTTCGAACCCCGTGGTGGTTAAACAGAATTTTCTGACTGAATTCTATGCCATCGGCCAACCTGCAGTGATTATGGAAAATGATACTTTTAAGATGTGGTACGTGGCCTGCGGCCTTGATCATAAGGGAAGGGTGTTATATGCAACCTCAGTAAACGGTAGCACCTGGACAAAATATGGCGGCGGTGCAGTTATTATGGATGTTGATTCTGCGGGTTCATGGGATGATACCTGGACCGATACTCCTGAGATTGTGCATGGACCCAATGGTTATCTTCTTTATTTCTTTGGCGATTCTATTACCGATGTGCAGCCAGATCCACAGGCTCCTACAAGTAGTGCACTTGGTGTTGCTACATCACCCGATGGAATTAACTGGACCCGTTATTCAGGAAATCCAATACTTACCAAAGGCGATACAGGATCATGGGAAAATTTCTGGATAGAATCGCCAGCGGTATTATGGGACAGCGCCACCAGCCAATACATGATGTGGTATAGCGGGGTGAATAAAAACTGGCTTATTCAAACAGGTTTAGCCACTTCGCCTGACGGACTGAACTGGACAAAATATCCCGGAAATCCTGTCATTACATACGGTCCGCCACAATCATACGATGATATGTGGGTGGCCGTTCCTTCAGTAATAAAAAAAGACGGACAATTTGAAATGTGGTATAATGCATTTAATTCAATTGCTGCATGGGATACAACTTTTATCTGTTTTGCAACATCAACGGATGGCATCAACTGGACAAAATATGCAGGCAATCCTTTACTAAATACTTTCACCCCTCCGTCTGACACCACTGTGGACAAAGGCGGTCCGTGGGCATGCGATGTGGTTTACGATCCCAATGAAAACAATTATAAAATGTGGTATGAAACATCAGCAGGATTTTGTTACGCAACATCGGGTGTTACTACTGGAAATTCATTTCTTTCACCCTTTGAAAAAGAAGACATTCTTGTTTATCCCAATCCATCCGGAAGTTTTGTTAATCTTCTTCTGCCTGTTTCCGGTTCAGAAATGAAAATTTTTAATGCATCGGGAAATGTTGTCTTTGAAAAAACCTTGAAATCTGGCCACGAAGTTGTAACTTTGGACTTGCCGGGCGGAATATATTTTCTGAAGGTCACAATGGGAAATTCTGTTCTGACAAAAAAAATCATCATTCAATGAATATAAATTACAAAACAACAATCATTTTCTTTCTCTTTCTTTTTGCATTTAACATAAATTCTTCTGCGCAGCTGTGGTATATTACCCGTGGGCTCTCGACCGCCGAAGTAGCATGGGGCGTAGATGTTGACTCGGTTGGAAATGTATACTGGGCAGTAGAAGAAAAAAATGAATGGCCGTTCTGGTATTTTAATATACTCCTCTTCAAAATTGATCCGAACGGACAGGAAGTCTGGCAGAGTTCGCCTTATGGCGGAACATATAACGACATCGGTTTTGTTGCAAAAGTGGACGGGCAGAAGGTTTACCTTGCAGGGAGAACCGACTCTACCATGTATCCTGTTTCCGGAGATGTTCTGGTATTAAGCTATGACATAAGCGCTGGATCATTGAACTGGGAGTACAAATACAATCCTGTTCCCGACAATGGCTACGAAGAAATAGACGGAATCATTATTCAACCTGACGGAATTTATCTTTCGGGCTGGACAAAAGGATTGACAACTGATGAGGATTTTCTTATTCAGAAGATCAGCTTTTCGGGTTCACTTATCTGGACAAACTTCTGGGATTACAACAATCAGTTTGACGGAGCCAACGGCCACATGGCCATGGATAATGACTATCTGTATATTGCAGGTCATGTGAATCTATTGGATGGCTCACTGGCTTGTTTTAGCCGTATAAACGGAGCTTATCAATGGGACGTAACATGGAACAGTTCAAATAACGATGAAGTGCTTGGGCTTACTATGAGTTCCGATTCCATGCTTTACACGGTAGGTTACTACGCTCCGTCTGGCGGCTCTTCTCAGACCTGCATTAAAAAATTTACCCGCTCAGGTCAGTTGAAATGGACAAGTGTGTTTGGCGGTGCAGAAACAGAAGACTCTCGTGCCCTCGTTACAGATGGTGACAGCATTTTATATGTTGTGGGTACCACCACCAGTTACGGCAATGGAGGCAAGGATATTTTTGTTTTAAAATACGATACGGCCGGTACCCTGTTAGATTCATTATTCTGGGGTGGCGCAAACAATGAGACTGCCCAGGATGTAGCTATATACGGTGATTTTCTTTACATCACAGGGCAAACACAAAGCTTTGGAAACGCACAAATTAATAACGACACTCTTTCCGATGGCCTGCTGCTTAAAATAAATGGAAGAACAATGCAGGCGCCTGATACGATAATGACAGGTATTATCAATTCTTCTAATAATGAAGAAAATATAGTTAAGGTTTATCCCAACCCTTTCAGTGAAAAAATAACAATAGAAATCGTTAATTGGAAAAACAAGGAATATGAATTAAACATTTTTGATCTGTTTGGAAAAATTGTTTTTCAAAAATTTTTGAATTCCTCTCAGGAAACACTATATTTGAACCTGCAAAGCGGAATGTATTTCATGCAAGTAAAAGGCGATAATTTCATTCAGACCAAAAAACTGGAAGTGATTCATTGAGTCAGCATTTTATTTTTTTATTGACATAAGGGGAAAATACATACTGTGTGTATTAGTTGTATAAACACACAAAAAAAAGCGTAAGTCCTGTACAAATGAATGACCCCGACCCAAGGGTCGAGGTATCAAAAAAAGCCAACCCACAAAAAAGAACAATTCGATGCAGAGCATCGA
>JAZDMF010000250.1:0-2568 GCA_043801235.1 Bacteroidota bacterium
GATATTAATATTATTTCCATTGAAGTTTTAAACACATACGGACAAACCTTATATACAATTAAAAAAAGTGAAAATAAAAATATTAAAAAAATTGATTTATATGATTATCCGAATGGAATATATTTAATAAAAATGACTGGCCGGGATTTTACTGCTGTTGAAAAAATAATAAAACAATAAAATATAAACCACCTTAACTTAACCTTTTTCATACCCTGAGGTTGGGTACATCATAGTACTTGGAAAGAAAATATACAGCAGCGAACTGAACAGCGGAAGCAATACATTTATGATTTCGGGAACAACTCTTGAAAAAGGTATTTATTTATACAGGGCATCAGCCGAAAACAATCAATTGGAATGCGGTAGGATTGTTGTTATCAGATAAACATTATCATTCATAAATAAATAGCTCATCTGCAAAATATTCTAAAAAATTCCAAGATCCAAGCCACAAATTCCAAGAAGGTTTTTAGCGTGAAGTCTTGGGGCCTGAAATTTGGGACTTATATTATAATGTAACCCAAAATTTATCACGTTTTAAGTGTAGATTTCCTATTTTTGCCATATTTAAAGCCGCAGATGAAAATTTTTGTTTTGTTACCAAGGGTTCCCTGGCCGCTTGAAAAAGGCGACAAACTGCGTGCCTATAACCAGCTTCGCTCCCTGTCAGAAACCAACGAAATTCACCTGTGCGCCCTGAATGATGCAAAAATTCACCCCGATGCTGATAAAGCCTTAAGACAATACTGCAAATCTGTTCATATTTTACCATTACCCCTTTGGGGAAGAATTATCAATGTTGTAAAATCATTATTTAACGGTAAACCTTTCCAGGCAGGATATTTTTACAATAATGGAAATGCAAAAGAGGTGAACAGACTTATTGACGAAATCCAGCCCGACTGCATTTATTGCCAACTACTGCGGGTGGCCGAATATGTAAAATACCAAACAATCAGGAAAATCCTTGACTACCAGGATGTATTTTCAAAAGGTGTTGAACGCCGAATAAGCAACTCGCCATTCTATATGAAACCATTGCTGCGGTCTGAATACAAGCGTTTGCTCAGTTACGAGAACAAAGTTTTCAGCATGTTTGATGAAAAAACCATCATTTCCATTCCCGACCGCGATCTGATACCACATCCCGACAGGAACAAAATACATGTTGTACCCAACGGCGTTGACACTGATTATTACAAAGCTGTGGAGGCTGTAAAAGATTTCGAAATTCTTTTTACAGGTAATATGGGATACCCGCCGAATATAAACAGCGCCGGGTTTCTTGTAAAAAAGATTATGCCTCTGGTATGGAAAATAATACCCGCTGCTAAACTTTTGCTCTCAGGAGCAAATCCCTCAACTACGGTATTATCGCTGGCATCTGATCATGTTGTTGTAAGCGGATGGGTTCATGATATGCGGGAATGCTACGGAAGAGCGAAAATTTTTATAGCCCCAATGCGGATAGGCACCGGCTTGCAGAACAAGCTGCTGGAAGCCATGGCCATGAAACTTCCATGCATAACATCCACACTTGCCAACAGCGCTCTTCATGCCAGAGAAAACGAAGAAATTCTTACAGGCGATTCCCCTGCGGAATATGCAGCACATATCATCAGCCTGCTGAACAGCACGCAAAAAGCTACCCTGCTTGCTGAACAGGGTTATCAATTCGTTTTAAAGAATTATAAATGGAAAGTAATTAATGAAAATTTAAACCGGATAATCTGCGGTTAATTATTTATTAACCGAAGCTATATTATAGTTAACATAAAAAATATCCTGGTTTCCTTTTTCAAGCTTGTCGGAAGAATAATAAGCATGCTCTCCGTATGAGTCGGCAATGTAATAGAAATCGTCGGAAGTGGAATTTACGGGAGCGCCTATGTGATCAGGAGTGCTCCAGTAGCCGTCATCACTTTGCGTGGATGTAAAAATATCGAACCCACCATAGCTGCCATGCCCTTTTGAACTGTAATATAAAGTAACTCCGTCGAGCATGATGAAAGGCGATTCTTCATCGTCAGCGGAATTCACTTCGGTGCCCAGATTGAAAGGTTCGCTCCAGTTGCCGTTTGTGAGTCGTTCAGAAGCCCAGACATCTTTTCCTCCCAGGCTTCCCTTCCTGTCGCTTACAAAATACAGTGTGTTACCGTCAGGACTAAGGCTCGGGCTTGATTCAACGCCTTTCGTATTAATATTCAGCTTCTGCGGATCGAAGGAAGCATTCTTCAGGTTCACTATATAAATGTCATTGTCGATGGTGATAAAAATTTCTTCATAATTCATCTTTTTATTGTACTCGCAGAATGCCATGTATTCTTTATCAAGATTAATAGGCTTTGTCCATGTTTGCGTTGTGCTGTCGAAACGCGAAAAATAAAATTCCCTTGTTCCTGTAACCGTTCCGTTATTCGTGTAATCGATAAAATATATAATTCCGGAATTGATCTCAGAAACATATATCGGGAATTCCTGCGATTGAGTATTGATTTCTGAGCTCAGCTTTTTAACATCCACCAATAGCGGAGGATCATAAAAAGGAAGCGGAGTTTCGGGATG
>JAZDMF010000252.1:0-18238 GCA_043801235.1 Bacteroidota bacterium
TTCGATGGCAGATGGAGTTTGGCTTCATAAGTTGTGGTAGCAAGCTTCATTTGTATTTCATAAACACCTTCCTCGCCAAAATGAACCAGCTCGGTATTCTGATAAGCCGCGTTTACATCCAGTTTAAATTTTTCTAAATACAACTTGTTTTGCGATGATAATAAATGAGTATTAAATTCCTGATACCATATTTTATTTTCTCTTCCTCTTTCGGTGATTTCTTTTATAGCTTCCTCCTCTACCAATCCGAGTTTTTGATTATTGAAATCATAAAATAACTTAAATGTTCCGATTTTATCTGTATACCCTGTATTTGCTTTAATTGATATTTCGTTAAAACGTGAGTTGGGAGCAAAAGCACCGCCTCCCTGCAGAAAATCAGCATTTGTTTTTTGTCCGATTCTTAATCCTCCAAAGAATCTTTTCGATGCTCCTTTTATTCCTAAATTATTTGTCATACCAAGGGTATTTGAAAAAAGTTGCATGTTGTAATCGCCAACAATACTGCCAACAGGGGCTGGTTTTTCTTTAATAAAATTAATGACTCCGCCTATTGCATCGGAACCATAAAGTAAAGAAGCAGGTCCTTTAATAATCTCTACATTTTCAATACCGAATTCGTCAATTCCAAGCGGATGATGACTTGAATACTGGTAATTTTCAAACCGCACTCCATTATTTAAAACTAAAATGTCATTCATTGAAAGCCCGCGAATAACAGGTTTTGAAACTCCGCTTCCTTTAGAAATCATGTCAACGCCTGGTACCCGGGTGAGTATTTCCGTGAAATTAGGCGTGCTTTTAATTGTAAGAGGGTTAATTTTGAGAATATCAATTTTTACTGCATTATCATGCTGTGTTGAATTATAACCACCTGAAACAACAATTTCTTCCGCTTCAATAGGCGATTGTTTAAGCATTATATTTAATTCTACACTTTCTCCATTTAACTCAACTGTCTCAATTCGGTTTGTGTAACCGATAAATGAAAACTGGATTTTAATTTTTCCATTTGGTAAATTTAATAATTCATAATTTCCATTACTATTTGAAACTGTGCCTTTATTCATGTCTGGAACGAATATGGTCGCCCCTGTCAAAGGTTGATTATCCTGATCGGTTATATTTCCTGATATCTTGTTTTGTGCATTTGTTATATGATACGATAATATCATTACGCAAATGATAATTTTTTTTTTCATTTTATTACGATTTAATTTTTTACAAATAAGTCATCTTACATCCGATAGGATGTTAAAAATTTTACTTATAAAACAGGAGGGGCACGTAATAAAAATGAATAATCTGAAAGGTTTGGGTAATATCGGGAGCTGTAATTATTGCAGTAATTATCAAAAGGTTTTTCCTTTGATAAATCAATATTTTCAAAGTCTGATGAAAAAACAGAAAATTCAAAATTGCATATACCACACTTTTCATGGAAAATATGGTAATGTTTCTCATTTTTTGCTTTGCAAATGAAGTGATCGTAGTGATGTTCAAGTTTAACTATTGAGGGCATTAATAGAATCAACACCATCAAATATGAAGTAATATTTTTAAACTTTTGAATCATCGCAGAATTCAGGTTTGAAGCGCTGCAAATTTAATAAAAGGCTTGATCATTTACAATCCCAGAAACAACATTCCAAGCCCGCAAAGTAAAATGGTTCCGCCTGCCAGGGCATGACTGTATTTTTCCATGGCTTTCATAGGTAGCAGCTTGATACCATAGGATGTAAGCATAACAAGTATGAGCATTGTAGTAATAGTTACAGCGCTGAAGAGTAAAGTAACTAATGTCAGTTGTCCGAAATTATTTTTTGCAGCCGGATACATTACTAATGGAATCAATGGTTCGCAGGGGCCGAATATAAATATGGTGAATAGAATCCACGGAGTAAGATTGATTTTGTCTTTTTTCTCATGCACATGCAAATGTTCTTCGTGATGCGTGTGTTCATGATGATGCATGTTACCGTCGCTATGAAAATGAATGTGTTTATGAGGCCTGTTTCTTAATGTTCTGCGTATACCCCAAACGAAATAAACAAGACCGAATGCAGTAAAGATGTATGATACAATACTTCCCCTGACACCTTCCCATAGCTCAAGTTTGCCTACTGCAATTCCAAGTGCAATTCCAATAAGTCCAAGTATTACAGAGCTTCCCACATGTCCTATGCCGCACAATGCAGTAAACCATGCCGTTTTGGTAAGTGACCATTTTTTTGCTTTGGCAATAACAATAAAAGGTAAGTAATGATCCGGCCCGGTAAGAGTGTGGATGAACGCAATGGATACTGTCGTGATTAAAAGAAGTGATAATTCTTGTGTCATATATTTTGCAAATTAAATGGAATTCAGATTACATAAAAGCTATTATTTAGTTTCAGAAGCAATATAAATGTATTTCAATGGGATAGCAGAAATGTTCTTTACATCATGCTCAGTATGCGGCGGACAGTAAGCAATAACGCCATATTCTAAATTGAATATTTGTCCGTCGGCAAAAGTCATTTGTCCTTCACCGCTGAAAATTACAAGTATCTCTTCGTATTCATCGGTGTTGTGATGACCAACAGTTTCGGCTGGTTCAAGTGTTACCAACCCCGAATACATTCCAACTGTCGTTGGTGGGCCATTAAAAATTTCCTGGTAAACTGATGAGTCAAGA
The DNA here is from genome assembly GCA_043801235.1 of Bacteroidota bacterium. Classification (GTDB taxonomy): domain Bacteria; phylum Bacteroidota; class Bacteroidia; order Bacteroidales; family CG2-30-32-10; genus DAOQAK01. Next base: position 2,678 of record JAZDMF010000252.1, read on the forward strand.
TTTAAAGTAATGAGTTTTGGTTGAAGGGCTGTCATACTCGAATCTTTCGTCTGGGCTTTAACATCAAGCTGTAGCAGGGCACATAATATTATTACAAGGCTACTGATTTTTTTTGAAATAATTTTCATCGTACTTTAAATTCATGTTACTAAAATATATATTCGTGTTACTTAATATTCAAAAAATAATTATTCAATATCCGTCATCACAAGCCTGCCGTGCTTAATCCCTTTAGTCCCAATAATTTTATCGGCGAGTGTAAGGAGCAATTGAGCTTTGCCTTTTACTGCAATTGTTTCCATGCAGAGATCATGGGCCAGGTGTACATGTTGCGTGGAAAGTATCAGGTCGTGATAATCGTGCTGAACATGCATCAGTTTGTTGTTCAACTCGCGTTTGTGATGATCGTAAACAATAACAATGGCACCGGCAACAGTTTTATTTTTGTCAACTTTCTCCGAAACCAGTGTTCCTTTTATCAGGTTGCGGATAGCCTGCGAACGGTTCGGGAATTTGTTCTTCTTAACCAGTTCATCCAGGGCTTTCAATATATCTTCTTCCAGCGAAACGCCAAAACGTTTTACCTGCATGGTGTTACAAATTTAATAAATAGTAGCACAAAATAAAATAGTTTTTTCTTGAAAAACAAATTTTATTGTAATTTTGTTGTAATAAGGTTTATATGCAACGTTATTTCATTAAACTCTCATACAATGGTGCTAACTATCATGGCTGGCAGGTGCAGAATAATGCCAATACCGTTCAGGCTGAAGTTGAAAAAGCTTTGGCGGTTTTACTATCCGGCAAAATTGAAATTACAGGTGCGGGAAGAACCGATACAGGTGTGCATGCAAAGGAATATTTTGTACACTTTGATTGGGGTGAAAAACTGAATACTGCAAAATTATCAAATGTAATCTACCGCATGAATGCCATATTACCCGAAGATATATCTGTACAAAATATTTTTCCGGTAAGTTCTGATGCACATGCTCGCTTCTCAGCAATATCAAGAACCTATTGTTATTATATATCAAGGTATAAGAACCCTTTTAAACGCGATAATGCATGGAATGTATATGGAAATCTTGATGTCGAAAGGATGAACAAAGCATCAGCAATTCTTTTTGAATATTCTGATTTCTCATGCTTTGCAAAACTTCATTCAGATGTAAAAACCAATCACTGCAAAATCATGCAGGCGGAATGGAAGGAGGAAAATTCAATGCTTGTTTTTACAATTAAAGCCGACCGGTTTTTAAGGAATATGGTTCGTGCAATTGTCGGAACTATTGTTGATATTGGGAAGGGAAAAATATCTATTGAAAAATTCCGGAAAATAATTGAAAGTAATAACCGTTCTGAAGCCGGTTATTCCGTTCCGGCACAGGGATTATTTTTAGAAGAGATAAAATACCCCGACAGCATTTTTATTTAAAAATGATTTAAACAGATATAGTCTTCCGGAAACGGAAATATAGCTGGAATCCCAAATAACGGTTCCGAATTTAGAAGCGATAATAGAGTGCCGTTTCGATAGTGAAAAGCAACATTCGGAAGTTATCGTATTGCGCATAACCTCCCATGATGTTCCATACAACCCTTTTTTGTGTATGGAATTCAAAACCTATACCTATTCCCGTGTTCCATTTTTCTATAGGTTCATTATTGCCTGAATAATTATTATTTAAATTTATGTAACGATAGTGATTTCCGAAATATAAATATAAATTGGTGGCCCTTGTTGCAACAATTTTGTGAAGGTAGGTCAAGCCAATGCTGATCAAAGCATCTTTACCATAATCTTGAAGGTAAGGAGTAAAATTAACCTGGAATCCATCTCTGCATGGCAAATACCGGTATGATATACCGAATCCGGTTGTAAAACCAGCGCCAATACCAATGTTATTAGCATACTTGCTTTTGAAAAGAGAGTCGGATTTATGCTGTGCAGAAAGAGTTAAAGTACCGGCTAATATTAAAATTGCTGCAATAAATAGTTTTGTTTTCATAATATTTGATTAATGAGTAAATTTAATTTATTTAAAATAACGAATTATTTAAACCATAAAATTATATAATTATTTTGTTATGTGCAATTTTTTTTTTAAAAAAATTACTTTCTGAAATTTCTGAGGCGATTTTTATATTTCCGGTGTGCCAGTATAAAGATTTCTGAAATCTTATTATCTAAACGGCAATGAAATAAAGTGCAGGATGCCATTGACTGAGCATTTTTTTTTAGCGCTCTTCACCTGTATTGAAGTTACAAATGGGGAATTATTTTTTCTGTTTAAGAATAGCTACCCTTTTTTTCAGGGATTCCTTATGTTCTTCCTCAGTTGAATTCGGATCTTTCATTGTAAGAAAGGTGTTGCAAGGCAATTCGGCGCAGCCGCCGCAATCCTTATAGCATCGCTGATTCACGGCACAATCATAAAGGGGGCAGGTTTTAGCGGGCATCATTTCCAATGCCCAGAAAGTTTGTCCTTTTACAGTTTTGCAGCCATTGCATTTGTTTCCGAAGAATTCGCATTCATCGCATTTAAGACCGCATGTTGAGAGTACCATATAATTATTGTTTTATAAATTCTTCGTGAATGATATTTTTCTCTTTAATAAGCATAAGATGGTAGATGCCATTTGCAAGATGATCAATATTAATTTTATTTTCCGGGCTGTAGTTTTGAATCATAGAACAGAGTGTGCCGTCCATATTGTAAATGCAGAGGATAACATCATTATTACCTGGTTCTGATTTAAAGTTTGTCATGATATAATCAGTTGCAGGATCGGGATAAACGAAGATATCTTCTGATGCATCAAATGAACTGTTGATAACTGTAGGCATATTCACAGGATATCCAGCACTTAACCATGCATTCATGCCTCCCAGCATGTTGTATACTGTCACAAAATGTTTTACTATCATTGTATCGCGGGCCTTTGCACTGCGCGAACCGGAACCGCAATATAGAAGGTAGATTTTATTCCTGTTCAGCGTATCGATAAGCGCGCTAAAATTGGCTGCATAATAATTTATATTTATTGCGTCTTCTATGAAACCATTATTATATTCTGAGGGCGTGCGGACATCAATGATGATGAAATTCGTATCGGCAACATGTGCCTGTATGAGCGTATCTGCCTGCTGAACAGTAATGTCCATGTACAAAGTGTCGGTCTGTTTTACAGTTTGTCCGGCTACTGATAATGATATCACGATAGTGATAAGGAAAATGAAGTTTTTCATAAAGATTTATTTACAATTTTGATTAACAGCATTTATATAATTTTTTATTACATCAATTTCCTTTGCAGTTTCAGAACCCTTGAATCCGTTGATGTCTTTGTATGTTACAAGTTTGTTGTATTCCTGCAACAGTACGGATGATGCGGGATAAAATGACCAGTGCCATTTTTCTTCTTCATATCCGGTTTTTCGCAATGAGTCTTTTGTAGTATAGGGCTGGCAAAATCCATATTTATTGGCATTTTCCAAAAGCCATTCATATACTTTTTTACCGGCCCCGGTTTCAAAAGTTGATAGCGAGGTGCTGTTGATATCTATATCGGCACCCCAGTGGTGACGGGATGTTCCGGGCATGGAACTGTATTTTAAAATATATTCGGAACGCTTTACCTTATCAGGATATGTTGTTGCAAGGTTTTGCCCATAGTACAAAGAACTGCCTGTATATTTTCCTTCCCATATACTTTTCTGTGCATTAAAATTCCTTGTAGCTGAAATAATCAGAAGTTTTATGCCGTCTTTTTTTGCTGAATCATACATAACCTTGTAGGCATTTAAAACATCTTTTCTGATGTACATGCCGGAAAGATTGGTGTAAAGATCAGAAACCAATGTAAACAAGGTATCTTTTGAAGGATCGAAATGTCCCAATAAATAAAGGCGTTTTATGGAATCAGATTTCAATATGGAATCTTTATTCAATGATTTTTCTGCAAGCGTTTCCTTATTGATTTCCTTGTTGTCAATGTTGGTATTTGCTGCAAATATTATAATGATTGCAATAAAAATTATTACAAAGGCAGGAAGTATCTTTTTTAGTTTCATATCTTATGTCGTTGCATAAATAAACCTCTATGAAAAAAAGCCCAAAGTCCAAAATTCCAAATTCCAAGCTCAAAGAAATGAAAAAGAGTAATCAGAGTTTGGTCATAATGGAACCGAGTATTTTTTTTAATTCTGCAGATTCATTTACCAGATATATGCATTTTTCAACATCTCCAAGTTGTAAACGATGATATATCCTGAGAAAATAATTTGATTCACGCATTTCTTTCAGAGATATTCCAACTTTTGTTTTAACATCAGGTCTGGTGGGTGAGCCTTGTGATTCTTCATAATTTGCACCACTTGAAGTCGAGGCTTTAATAAGTTGCCGTTTTGTATCCATAGTTTCAACAGTATTTTTAACAGTACGTAAATACAAGATGACATCAACTGCAAACTGTAATAATCTTTCACAAAGATCTTTTTTCTTTTCCATTATGTTTAATTTGAATTTTGGATTTTGAATTTTGGTCTTGGAATTTTAATAAAGCATTATTGCTGGTATTATTTATTGATTTTTCTTTTTAACACTTTCATCGCAGCATTTGTAATGTCAGCAGAGGTCATATGATATTTCCGCATCAGTTCCGAAGGTTTTCCGCTTTCGCCAAAGCTGTCGTTCATGCCAATGAATTCAACAGGCACGGGAAAGTTCTTTGCAAGCACTTCTGCAACGGCACTTCCAAAACCACCGTAAACCTGGTGTTCTTCAGCAGTTACAATGGCTCCTGTTTCCTTTGCGCTCTTAATTATTAATTCTTCGTCTAAAGGTTTAATGGTATGAATATTCACAACTCTTGCGCTGATCCCTTTTTTATTCAGCTCCTCAGCAGCCAGCAATGCTTCCCATGTCATATGTCCGGTTGAAAATATAGTAAGATCATTACCATCGTGCATGACCTGTCCTTTTCCAATTTTAAATTTCTGTTTTTCATCAGTGAAATCCGGCATGGCTTCGCGACCGTATCGAATATAAACAGGACCATTCATTTTATTGATAGCGGCAATTGTCGCTAATCTAGTCTGTGTTGCATCGCAAGGTGAAAGAACGGTCATATTCGGAAGTACGCGCATGATGGCGATATCTTCAAGCGCCTGGTGTGTGGCGCCATCTGGTCCAACGCTGATGCCTGCATGTGCGCCGCCTATGATGACATGAAGATTATTATAGCAAACCGAAATCCTTATCTGATCTGTTGTTCTTAAGGCAGAGAAAACGGCATAGGTGCTGAACACGGGGATTTTTCCTGCCAGCGCCAGTCCTGCAGCAACACCCACACAGTTTTGTTCTGCTATTCCCAATGAGAAAAAACGTTCTGGAAATTTTTCGGCAAAAGCATTTACTTTAACAGAGGTTGTAATATCTGCACCAATGGCAACCACATTCTTGTTGCTCTCTCCTGCAGAAAGTAAACCTTCGCCAAATCCGCTACTGGTAGGTTTATTGCCTTTGTTGATAAAATCGATCATTCCCCCTGTTTTGTACAAAGTTAAAGAATTTGAATAATACTTTTTAAAAAAAACCCGCTCCCTTCATGCATGTATATAAAAGCTGAAGGAACGCAGGGTTACGCATTACAGGCACAGCCTGCAGAGGAGTTATTTGGTTTTAAATTTTATAATGACTGTCTGGGTGCTAGAAATTGCAACATTATTTTCCATGGCCGGTGTCCATAGTTTAGTCATCAGTTTTACAATTCGGATTGCTTCTTCATCGCAGCCATAACCCAGGCTTTTTATTACTGAAACATCGCTTATTCCTCCTTTTTCATCAAGGGTGAATTGCACATATACTGTTCCTGATATGCCTGCATTCTTTGCTTCATCAGGATAAACAAGATTCTTTTCAATGAACAACTTCATGTCACTTTCACCTCCTGTAAATTCAGCAGCAGTTTCAGTTATAGTTATTCCTTCACTTTTATCTTCATCAGATTTGTTGGAAATCCTTTTGGAGTAGCTTACATTATTATTAATGATTGAACCTGAACCGGAACTGCTCTTATATGCGACGCTAGCAGTGGAGGTTTCACCAACGGCATAATTACTCACACCATCGGGCAGGGGCAGGGGTTGTTTAACTGCCACCGTTTTTCCTGTATTATTTCTCACCAGTGAATCGATGGCGATAAATGATGTATATTTTGTCAGCAGATTATAGGTAAGTCCGATTTGCGTGATTTCCTTTTTCAGGTCATCGGTCGATGCTACATTGTTATAATCATCAAGCATTTTTATTTTTTGGCGTGCCCACAGGTATTTGATGGCGCGGTTATTTGATGATGCCTGAATCTTGCTTACATCGAAACTCCATGAAAAATCACTGTTGCCGGATGTCCCTTTAACGGTAATGGTTCCTTTGGCTTCACCTTTCCATTTGCCATAAATTATTATAGGGCGTTCAGCCAATACATCGGGAACATTAAACGGCTCCACATCATACGCTTCAAAACCGCCGTAATCAATAGTAATATCGGTTAACACAGGAGTCTGTATGTATTTCCTGAACTTCTCTGCTTTCTTATCGCAATCACTTTCTTTCGTTACGACAAAAGGTTCTCCCATTCCCACATGCGCCATTCCTTCAAGAAGGTAGCGGTTAACAGAGGTTCCTATGCCGAAGGTGAAAAAATTTGAATTGCCCAGGTTCTTTTTTATAAGATCGAATGTTTCCTTTTCAACATCAACATAACCATCTGTAGCAATCACAAATGTTCTGGAAAATTGTTCTGATTTTTCAAGAGCAAGGGCTTTCGTAAGTGCCGGTATCAGTTCTGTCCCTCCGCCGCCGCTTTGCTGGTCAATAAGCCTGATAGCTTTTTTCAGGTTGTCATCGGTGGCAGGAACTGATTTGTCAGCGAAGGAAGTAGAACTTCCTGCAAACATAATTACGTTGAATTTATCAACAGGGCGTAGTTTCCCGATCAGATCTTTCAATAATTTTTTTGATGTTTCTATCGGGAAACCTGACATTGATCCTGACACATCCATTATGAATACAAAATCGCGCGGGGGCACCATATCAATTTCGGGAGAAGCGGGTGGTTGTATCATGGTAACAAAGAAATTTTCATCCGGATTATTTTCTCCCTTATATAGCAGGACACCTGATTCTATTGCTTTGTCGGCAAGCTTATACTGCAGTATAAAATCCCTGTTGCCTTCATCAATATCTGATTTCTTTAATTTCACTATTGCTGAATTGTCATCTTCATAATCCACTTTCACCTGGTGAGTAGGGCAACTGATGGCCCTTATTTTCATGCCTGCATTTATCTTAGCTGTAATATTGAAAGCATAGGTCGGGTCGACACCTTCTTTTGTATAAGGGCTTTCCACCCATTTGTCATCTTCTGTGGCAGTAGCTTCCGATTTATTCGAGTAACGCGGTCCGACTACAGTGGGATATACAAATTCATAAACCGCGCTTTCAGGGATGAGCAATTCTGTATAACTCATTTCCACTCTGATGGTGTCACCGGGCATGATGTTGGCAACATTCATCTGGAAAACATTAGGGCGTTCCTGTTCCAGCAGTGATGCGCTTTGCCCGTTATTCTTAGCTGTTTCATACTGCTTTTTAGCTTCTTCTTTTTCTTCAATTTTTGCAACCATCAGCCTGTCGCCGATGGTCATCTTCATATCGTAAACAGCTGCACGTGTTGAAGCAGGAAATACATACATAGCTTCAATTGGATTTTTACCGGTGTTCATGTAAACCTGCGTAACCTTTACATCCGCAATCACACCGGCAATGTTCACTTCGGCGCTGGTTTCTTTCAGCGGAAGCTGGTCCATATCAGGGTTGTCACTTTTAATAAAAAAATATGGCGATAATGTTTTGTCATTGTCATCATCGCCGTCGTTATAGGGTTTCAGTTGTGCCTGATAGGATGGTTTTTGGGAAACCATAGTAAATGGAAGAACTACTATCAGCATCAGGCAAACACATATTGCTGCAAAATATGCAAGCGGGACAAAATTTGGAGTTTTCATGGCTTTATGTTTTAAGATTAATTATTGGAAATTCATTTATAAGATAGATAAGTGTGAAAAATTCCATAAAATCAATAACTATCAAATAAAAAATAACCACAGAGTACACTGAGAAAAACGCACAGAGGTACACAGAGGAAAAAATATGAAAAAGACATAGGGTGAGGAAGCTGGTTTAATTAATGGTCAATTGTCATTAGTGAAATAGTAAAATAGGACGGTTCTTCATTTTGAATTGACAATCTGTTTGGAATTTTGGTTTTCGAATTTGGATTTCCTATCTTCCTTCCTTTAGATTTGTGTTTTGAAATAGGGTGCTTACAAAAATTGTAAATCTAAAATCGTAATTCAATGTCGTTTAGTTAAGGACTCCGAAGGAGTCAAATAATAATAACCACGTGTATAACCCGTGGAAAATAACCGATCTGTGAAAATGAACCCTGAAAAGGGTTCAATATTTCTTCTTAACTAAACGACATTGAATCTTAAATCGTAATTCGTAAATCGATTATGATTTCAAAATTTCATCAATAAACTTTTCTGCTTCTTCCTTGGTGGGTGGTTTGCCATGCCAGCGGTAGTCGTCTTCGATGCTTTTAACACCTTTGCCCATGAATGTCCTGGCAATAATAACTGTTGGTTTTTCTTTAATTGTTTTTGCCTGATTGCAGGAAGCTATCACTTCAGAAATATTGTTGCCGTTGCATTCCAGCACATTCCATCCGAAGGATTCCCATTTGCTTTTCAGCGGTTCCAGTTCCATTACGTGGGATGTGCGGCCATCAATCTGGCAATTATTGCGGTCGACAATGGCAGTTAAATTATCAAGTTTGTGATGTGATGCACTCATTGCAGCTTCCCATATGCTTCCTTCCTGAAGTTCACCATCGCCATGAACGGTATAAACACGCCATGATTTTTTATCCATCTTTGCGCCAAGAGCAAGGCCGACAGCTACTGATAACCCTTGTCCAAGCGATCCTGCGGAAAGCTCAAGTCCCGGTAAAAAATGTTCTCTTCCCGGATGTCCCTGCAAGCGCGAGCCAAGTTTTCTTAAAGTCATCAGTTCTTCTTTTAGAAAATATCCTGCATGAGCCAGAGTTGCATAGAGCACAGGAGCCACATGACCAATAGATAAAATAAGCCTGTCGCGATCTTCCCACTCAGGATTTTTTGGATCGTGATTGAGAATATTAAAATATAATGCAGTAAAAACATCGGCTAATCCAAGCGAACCGCCTGTATGTCCGGAGCCTGCTTCAGCAAGGCTCTGGATGATGCTGATACGGATATCCCTTGCTTTTTGATTAAAATCTTTAATTGAATAATTGTCTTTCATGTTTTTTCAATGTCTAATATCCAGTACTCAATAACCAATGATGAAGTTAGTCGATCGATTTGTTTTCGTAATTATTCAATAATAAATTTGCCCGAACTCAGTATCTCTCTTTCGTTTCTCACCTGAAAAAAATATAATCCTTTGTTCATGTTGCCTTTTTCAATTGTGATTTTTTCATCTGAAATATTCATTTTTTCTTGAATGAGTTTTCCTGATATATCATAAATTAGAATAGAAAATACAGCATGACTTATATTGTTGATTTCAATGTAACAATGATCATTAAATGGGTTGGGGTTACATGAAATCATGGGTTGAGAATAAGATATATTGTTCACGTTGGTCGTATAGCATAACAAGGAGTCGGTAAAATTTGGGTTTGCAATAATTAACCCTGATGTAATGTTAAAAGGAATTGTTTCTATAGTAAAAGATGTAGTATCAATAATTGTTGTAAAAGGAATGACTGAAAAACCTACTGGAAGATTATTGCAATTACTTACTCCGAAATTGTCAGTTTTAATTAAATATATTTCCATATTACCAAACGGATTTACTCCTGCATCTGTTGAATGACCATTAATTATGTAACCATTATCTTTTGTACAGTTAATATCCGATAAGCCTTCGCCATAATAATTGTGTATGTTTCCAAATTTTCTTGACCAAATAGGTATACCATTAAAGTCTGTTTTAACAAGGTATATGCTTGCTGAATCAAGAGATGAAGAATTATAGCCACATGCTTCTGTTCCTGAAATAATGTATCCGTCTGGTGTCTCTTTTATTTTAGCACTGTAGTAATAAGAGAATAATGTGGGTATAGTATCAATGATGTTTCTCGTCCAGATTGTATCTCCAGTATTTGTAATCTTAATTAGATTTATACTTTCCTCTGAATTGTTTGTCCCGGATATCAAGTAATTATTATCAGTTGTCATAATTATTGTATTTGTCCACTCATATAGATGGTTGTTGCTGCCAAATCTTTTTGCCCAAATAATATTGCCAACGGAATCAGTTTTTAAAACAAGAGCCTCATATTGAATAGTGGGGTCAGAAACGTATCCAATAATCATGAATCCATTATCTGAAGTTTGAATGATTCCGGAAACCCCACAATCCCATGATTTATAATACCTTTTTGACCACAATAAATCACCAAAGGAATCAATTTTTAACAATAAAATGCTTTGCTGATATGAGGATGTGTGTTTTAGATTGGCAGTAATCAAGTATCCATTGTCATTTGTTTGAATTATCTCATTAGCATATGAAAAAAAAGTATTTTCATAAAATTTTGTCCAAAGAGTATCTCCGTTTTCATCTGTTTTTATTATCATAATTTTCGAAGTAGCTGTATCTGAAGAATTGCCTATAATTATATATCCTCCATCACTTGTTTCAAAAAGAGAAGTGCTAAAATCATATACATTTTTATCATAGGTTTTTGTCCAGATAAAATTTCCATTAGATTCATTTTTGCTTAAGATTGCATCATAGGAATCTCCAGAAATACTTGTTGTATATCCAGTCCATAAATAGTTACTGTCACTGGTAACTATCAATTTACCGCTGCTTTCGATACCGCTCCCTCCAAATGTTTTTTGAAATGTATTTTGAGCAACTAATGAAAGCCCCATCATTAAAATGCTCCATGTAATGAGTAGTATCAATAGTTTTTTCATGTCGTTTTATTTGGATATTGTGTGTTGAATATTGATTATTGGATATTGAAATATTTTCTATTTGATATTTTCTATTTTCAATTTGCTATAAATGTTATTTTTCATGCAGCCCGCATTCTTTATTTTCGGGTTCTTCCCACCACCAGCGGCCGGCGCGTATGTCTTCGCCAGGTTTGACGGCGCGTGTGCAGGGCTGACAACCAATGCTACTGTAACCTTTATCGTGCAAAGGATTGTAAGGGACATTATTTTTTTTAATGTAATCCCATACATCTTGCTCGCTCCATTCAAATAAAGGATTTAATTTTATCAATCCGCCTGCCTTGCCGGTAAGCAGGTTTTCGTCGTCCCATTCAACAAGAGGTGTTGCATAACGTGTAATGCTTTGTTCCCTGCGCAGCCCGCAAATCCATGCATCCATGCCTTTCAATGCTCTTTTCAGCAGCTGTTTTTTTCTGTTGCTGCAACATAGTTTCCGGTTTTCAACATTCTTGTAAAAAAGATTGATGCCTTTATCGTTTACCATTTTTTCAACAGCAACATTATCCGGAAAATAGATTTCAATATTGATGTTGTATTTTTTATTTGTGTTCTCGATCAGTTCGTAAGTTTCAGGAAAGAGGCGTCCGGTATCGAGTGTGAAAATTTTTATATGGGGATCGATCTTTGCAATCATATTGGTCAGCACCTGGTCTTCCGCTCCCATGCTACTGGCAAATGCAATGCAGCCCTTGTATCCATCAAGGAAATATTTTAATACTTCTTCAGGTTTTGATCTTAAAAATTTCTTATTCAGCTCTTCCGTTTTCATCAGATATCAATCAGTTTAAAACATTCTTTCATGCGTACTCCTTTTTTTGTATAATGAACAGTGCAGCATTCATGATAGGGGTCGTGCTCGAAAAACAAAATGTAATTCTCTCCTGCTGCTTTCTCAAGAAAAGCAGTTTTTTCTTGCAGGCTCAGCAAAGGCTGCATATCATAACTTGGAACATAGGGAACAGGAATGTTTGGTAAGGAAGGGATGAAATCAGCCATAAAAACAACTTTTCTTCCTTTATAATCAACTACTGGAATTACCTGTCCCTGGGTGTGTCCATTCATTAACAAAATTGAAATTCCCTCAGAAAAAAATCCTTCTTTCATAATGAATTGCAGTTTCCCTTGTTCATAAAGAGGCACGTAATTTTCGTTATGATAGGAAGCTTTTTCCCGGGTGTTGGGATTTATAGCCCATTCCCACTGGGCAGAGGAACAATAGTAAGTGGCATTTGGAAATAAAGGCTCAAGTTTTGTGCGATCGGAATTGTACTTTACACTTCCTCCGGCATGATCAAAATGAAGATGAGAAAGAATAACATCGGTGATATTCTCAGGGTTAAAACCTTTATCCGACAATGCTTTTACGAGAGTGTTTCCCCGTATGAAAAAATAAGAAAGGAATTTTTCATCCTGTTTATTCCCGATTCCTGAATCAATAAGGATCTTGCGTTCACCATTTTCTATTAACAGAAGACGGTTGCAAACGTCGATATAGTTATTTTCATCGGAAGGATATAATTTTGACCATACTGATTTAGGTACTACCCCGAACCATGCCCCGCCATCAAGTTTGAAATCTTCAGTATAAATAACATGCAGTTTCATCATTCACAATTCATTGTTAATAAACTTACGGCAAAGTTATTATTTATTGGTGATTATACTCTTAATTTTGTGTTAACAGTAAGGATTTATTATAAGTAAAATAAAAAAAATACCAAAAATCCATTTCATTGCCATAGGCGGCAGTGCCATGCATAACCTTGCTATTGCTCTTCATAAAAAAGGTTATACGGTTTCAGGCTCCGATGATGAAATTTTTGAACCTTCAAAAAGCAGGTTAGCAAAGTACAATCTTCTTCCTGTAAAAGAAGGATGGGATGAAAATCTGATAGGTTCTTCATTGGACGCTGTAATACTTGGTATGCATGCCAGGGCTGATAATCCTGAACTGTTAAAAGCACAGCAACTGGGACTGAAAGTTTTTTCTTATCCTGAATTTTTATACGAGCAGTCAAAAAATAAGCTAAGAATTGTTATTGGTGGAAGTCACGGAAAAACCACAATTACCTCCATGATCCTTCATGTTTTGAATTTTCACAGGATAGAATGCGATTATATGGTTGGTGCCCAGCTGGAAGGTTTTGATGTGATGGTGAAACTCACGGAATCGGCGCCGTATATGATACTTGAAGGCGATGAATATTTAACTTCTCCTATTGACCGCAGGCCCAAGTTTCATGTGTATATGCCGGATATTGCCCTGATAAGCGGGATAGCATGGGATCACATAAATGTTTTTCCGACTCTTGAAAATTATATTGAACAGTTCAGAATATTCGCATCTATGGTTAGTGATGATGGTTCCTTAATATACTGTAATGAAGATGAAATATTAAAAAATTTATGTGAAAATCTTGAAACAAAAATAAAAAAAAATCCTTATTCATTTCCAGAGTACAAGATTTCAGAAGGAGTTACTTATGTGTATTCCGATACTGGAATTTTCCCGTTGAAGATTTTTGGCAGGCACAACATGCTTAATCTGAACGGGGCAAGGCTTGTATGCAATAAGCTGGGTGTGGATGATGATAAATTCTATGATGCAATGCGCCTTTTTCGCGGGGCTTCCAAAAGACTGGAACTCGTAGAAAAAAACAAACACACCCATGTTTATAAAGATTTTGCTCATTCACCTTCTAAATTATTAGCTACCACTCAGGCAGTGAAGGAACAGTTTCCCGAAAGACGTCTTACAGCTTGTCTGGAGCTTCATACTTTCAGCAGCCTGACGTCAGAATTTTTAAAAGAATACAAGGGAACAATGAGATACGCTGACACGGCATGTGTGTATTTTAATCCCCGCACCATTGAACATAAAAAATTACCTCCGGTTACTGAAGAACAGGTTAAACAGGCCTTTGACAGGAATGATATTATTGTATATACAGACAGTAATAAATTAGTTGATGATTTATTAAAAATGGACTGGCATAATAAAAACCTTCTCCTGATGAGTTCAGGAAATTTTGACGGAATAAATTTTTCAGAACTTGCCCGCCTAACCCTACGGAAATAACATGATATTTCTTCTGTAAAACTTTGGGATTTATTGATACCTGCCTGCAAGGCTGGCTCGCTCACACTACCACAATCCGCCAGCGTTCGATTGAACTCACGCCGAAGTCTGGCGGACTCGTGAACCTTCATAAATTCAATGTTTTTCATCTGGTTTATGTATATTTGTGAAAATTTATGAATGTTTGTATTTTTAAAATTGTGTTTATGAAAACAAAATTTTTACTGATGGTTTTATGTATTGCATCAACGTTATCATTTTCCCAGAAAAATGCAATTATCAAATTCGACACGACTACTCATGATTTTGGTAAAATCAAAGAAGAAAACGGCAATGTGTCTCATACATTTTTCTTCTCTAACACAGGAACCGACACCTTAAAACTTACGAATGTAAAACCTTCCTGCGGCTGCACTACGGCCGATTGGTCGAAAGGGCCAGTATTGCAAGGGCAGAAAGGTTATATAAAAACTGAATATGACCCAAAGAACAGACCCGGTACTTTCTCTAAAGCAATAACAGTTACATCAAATGCCACAGAACCTATTCAGGTATTAATCATTAAAGGAGAGGTTTTGGGCAGGACAAAAGATTATAAAGACACATTTACCGTTGTGTCGGGTAATTTACGTTTGAAATCAAATCACATTGCTTTTATGGAAATAAAAAATAATGAAATGAAAACCGACACACTTGAAATTATGAACGACTGGACAAAACCCATGACCTTGCAAGTAAATTCTCAGCTGCAATTTACGTCCTGTATTGTGAAACCACAAAAGTTAAATCCTAAAGAAAAAGGAATGATCATACTTACATATGATGCAGCCAAAAAGAATGACTGGGGTTTGATTTATGATTATCTCACTATTGCTACAAACGACAGTCTTGAGTCAAATAAAACTATTACCGTCAGCGCAAACATTATTGAGGATTTTTCGAAAGATACTATTGCTCAAAATAAAAAATCACCAAAAATTGTTTTTGAAAATGAGACTTTTGATTTTGACACCATAAAAGAAGGAGACACTGTAAAATTTAGTTTCCAATTTAAGAACACAGGCAAAAGCAATTTAATTATAAGAAAAGTAAGATCAAGTTGCGGATGCACGGCTACACAAATTGTTGGTGATAATCCAAAGAAAAAAAAGAAAAAGGATATTGCAGGTTCCGGCGGAACCGAATTTTTTTATAAGAAAGGAAAGGGAGGTAAGATTTATGTTGTTTTCAATTCTTCCGGAAGAAAGGGTGATCTGCATAAAACTATAACAGTAATAACAAATGATCCCGAAAAATCAGTGATTACTCTTAATATTAAAGGAAAAGTTCTGGCGAAATA
>JAZDMF010000270.1:0-6569 GCA_043801235.1 Bacteroidota bacterium
GGGTGGTTTGTTCGGCTACAACGAAAAAACACCTTACCCTAAAATTATTCTCTTTAATAGCGCACGTTCCAGCAAACGGTGTCATAAAAATAATTCCGTACTTTTGTTTGCGACTTTTGGGAAAATCAGCTTATACTTAAAATGGAATAAATTTATATGTTTTGAATAATATGGTATAGAGGCATATGGTATAAGGGAATATCTTGGGCAGCCCTCCATATACCGTATACATTTTACCTTTTTTGTAAATTAAATGTTTTGTAAAATCCCAACTAAAGTATAATTGTTTTTCTGTAGTTAAAACATATCTTTACCCATTTTTGCTATTTTTGCATTTCTTGTTTACTAAAAAGAAAATAGCGTTTCATACACTGGGATGCAAACTGAATTTTTCAGAAACATCACAACTTTCCAGGTCATTTCCAAAAGAAAGATTTCGTATCGTCGATTTTAAGGATGTGGCAGATATTTATGTGATCAATACCTGTGTTGTTACTGAGAAAGCGGAAAAAAAATCAAGGGCAGCCATCAGGCAAGCACAGAAAAGAAATCCCGATGCAGTCATTGCATCAGTGGGATGTTATTCCGAAATCAGGCCAGAGGAATTGCTTGCCATTAACGGATCGGGAGTTGTTCTGGGTACTTACGAAAAATTTTTCCTTCCGGATATTATTGAAAAAAAAGAAAATAATATTTCTTCGAAAGATGAACTTTTGAATCAATTCATCCCTTCATATTCCACAGGCGACCGTACCCGATCATTTTTTAAAATCCAGGATGGCTGCGATTATTTTTGTTCATATTGTACAGTGCCGTATGCCCGCGGACTCAGCAGAAGCGCCACTATTTCCGATACAATTAATACAGCCAAAGAAATTGCTTTAACTGGAGTAAAAGAGATGATTCTTACAGGCGTGAATGTAGGTGATTTTGGACGAAAGAACAATGAAAAATTCGTTGATCTGTTGAAACAGCTTGATGAAATTGAGGGAGTGGAGCGCATTCGCATATCATCAATTGAACCCGATCTGCTTACGGATGAGATAATAGAGTTTGTTGCAAATTCCGGAAAATTTTTGCCGCATTTTCATATTCCCCTGCAGTCCGGATCAGATAAGGTTCTCAGGGAAATGTACCGTAAATACGATACACATTTGTTCGCGAACAGAGTAAAAAAAATAAAATCACTAATGCCCGATTGCTGCATTGCAATTGACCTTATAGTAGGCTTTCCGGGTGAATCAGAAAAAGAATTCAAAGAGTCGTATGATTTTATTTCGTCATGCGATATTTCGTATATGCATGTTTTTACTTATTCCGAAAGGGAAAAAACTCCTGCGGCTAAGCGTACGGATGCAGTTCAGAATTCAGTAAGGCATGAAAGAAGCAGGAAAATGCTTGCATTATCTGCACGTAAAAAAAAATATCTTTTTAAAATATAATTCGGGGAAAATTAAAAATATTCTTTTTGAATCAGAGAACGACAAAGGAATAATGTATGGCTATACTGAAAATTATATTAAGGTTAAAGTGCCTTTTGATGACAGATTAATAAATACTATAAATAAGATGCGATTAGAAAAAATAGAAAAAGACGGTATATTTGCTGTGGAAATAGTTAACAAGTTATAAGTAGACAAGTAGAAAACAGCATAAATCATAAATCAAAAATCGTAAATCAAAATGTATCCAACAATTTCAGATCTTATAAAAGACATATTTGGTATTAACATACCCCTGCCCATTCAGAGTTTTGGTTTTTTTGTAGCTGTATCTTTTGTGGTAGGAGCATGGCTTATTCTCATCGAGTTAAAAAGAAAAGAACGCGAGGGAATAATTTTTACCCTGAAGAAAAAAGTTGTGGTTGGCAAGCCTGCATCACCTCATGAATTGATAATAATGGCCATTTTCGGTTTTATCATAGGCTTTAAATTGCTGGGAATTATTTTTGATTACAGTTCATTTACTGATAATCCTCAGCATTTCATTTTTTCAGGAGAAGGAAATATTTTCGGAGGTATTTTGGGTGCAGTTATACTGGTATACATGAAGTACAGGGATAAGCAGAAATCAAAACTTGACAAACCCAGAACAGAAGATGTAGAGGTTCATCCCTATGAACTTACGGGTAATATTATTCTGCTTGGTGCTTTGTTCGGAATTTTAGGCGCAAAAATTTTTCATAATCTTGAAAATCTTGATGAATTTGCTGCTGATCCTGTTGATGCTCTTTTTTCATTCAGCGGCCTTACTTTTTACGGCGGGCTGATTTTAGCAGCCATCGCTATTATATGGTATGCCAGGAAAAATAATATTCTGCCGTTGGTAATTTCAGATGTGGCGGCGCCTGGCATAATGATAGCTTATGCAATAGGCCGTATTGGCTGCCAGGTTGCCGGAGATGGTGATTGGGGAATAGCAAATGAATTAGCAAAGCCCGAATGGCTTGGCTTTTTACCCGACTGGTTCTGGGCATATGATTATCCTCATAATGTTATTAATGAAGGAAAAGAAATTATTAACTGCACAGGCAAACATTGTTTTCACCTTGTACCGCCTGTTTTTCCTACTCCTTTATATGAAACAATTACCTGCGGAATTTTATTCGCTTTAATGTGGATATTCAGAAAAAGGATGAAAATTACAGGAATGATGTTTTCGGTTTTTTTAATTATGAATGGTGTGGAACGTTTTTTTATTGAAAAAATCAGGGTGAATACAACGTATAATATTTTCGGATGGCAGATCACTCAGGCCGAAATAATTTCAACACTTCTTTTTATCACCGGAATAGTACTGCTGATTTTTATAATCAGAAATCATAAGAAAAAGATGAAATTAACCGAAACCAAACCCAATTCATAATTCTGGATTCTTACTTCTAACTTTTTAATTCTGAATTCTTAAATCAATAAACCTTAAATTTAAAATTATCTCCAATGGATTTGCAATTGATATGTGAAGAAGTATGTATTATAGCCCGCGATACAGGCGCTTTTATCAAAGGTGAAATTTCGGGAATAAAATATGAAAATATTGAAATAAAAGGTTTGCATGATTTTGTAACTCATGTTGACAGGCAATCGGAACACCGCATAACTGCTGCGCTTTCGGAAATATTACCCGAAGCCGGATTTGTTGTTGAGGAAAAAACGGTAAACAGGAAAGGGGAACGGTACAACTGGATTGTCGATCCGCTCGACGGTACAACAAACTTCATTCATGGGGTGCCTTGTTATTCCGTAAGCATTGCATTGATGGATGGCGAGGATGTTGTGCTGGGAGTGGTGTATGAAATAAATCTTGACGAATGTTTTTTTACATGGAAGGATGGACCGGCTTTTTTAAACAGCAAAGAAATTAAAGTGTCGACAAGAAATAAAATTTCCGATGCATTGCTGGCTACAGGTTTTCCATATTATGATTATTCCGATCTGGCAAAATACATGAGGCTGTTCACTTATTTTCTTCAGCATTCGCACGGGTTGCGCAGGCTGGGTTCTGCCGCCGTCGACCTTGCATATGTGGCCTGCGGGCGTTTCGAAGGGTTTTTTGAGTACGGTTTGAATCCGTGGGATGTGGCAGCAGGTTCCATCATTATTAAACAGGCAGGAGGGAAGGTTTATGATTTCAAAGGCGGAAAAAATTTTATTTTCGGAAAACAGATCGTGGCATCGAACAGCGCACTGGCCGTTGAATTTCTGGATGTGATAAAAATAGCTTATCAGAAATAATATTTGAATAAGTTCATTTAAACAACCTATTTAACGACAGGCAGTAAGGCAAACAACAAACTTTCCTTATTTAAACGTCAGCATTTTTTCAAGGAACACATTTCCTTTATCATCAAAAAGTTTAAGATAATAATTACCAATAGGGAAGCTATAATAAGTATAGGTATATGTGAGTTGATGAATACCTTTTTTAAATGTATGATTGCTGAAACCTTTTATTACCACTTCGCCCTCGTCGTTATAAAGCGTCATTGTTAAGTTGAGATTATTTTTTAAAGTAAATTCGAATGAACCTGAAACTTCTCCTTTTAAATATTTCAGGTAAGTGCCTTCAGATTCAGTATTGATGGAAAAAAGTGAATCACCTTGTGGAAATGAAGGAGTGGTTATACCTTTGGCTTTTTTTACAATTTCACGCAGCGATGCCATTTCACTTTTATTGTCGCTGTATATATCACCATAATCATTGCCATCTGTCAGAGCCCAGATAGCGCTCTGTGCTGCCATATCCTGCCAGTTATTCTTCGAAATCAGTTGCGCCAGTGTCAACAGGTCGCCTTCTGCTTTTGGTCCCATTTCGAATATCGATAATGAGTCAGGGGCAGCATCTTCCATTTCAGAACACATGGCATATACAGGCACTTCTTTTTTCTGCTTTTTGTAAAGAGAGATCATTTGTTGTCGGGTAACAATCATGCGCTGTTCCGTTGTGTCGTCAGGTTCCATGAACCTTCCGGCTTCAAGAAGTACTTTCACATCATTATCAGTAAGATTTTCTATCGACATTTTTATACAGTCACCTGTGAACGAGGAGGAATAGTTATCTGCATTTTGTGATAAAGAGGATTTGTAAAGTTCTACTTTCACAAGTTTCATTTCCATTGCCTGCTTTACACTAATAGTATCGGCCTGAATTTTTATTGTCAGAGATATGAAAATAAAAAATGAAAAAAATATTTTTTTGTTCAGAATATCCATAACTGTTTCTTTTGTATTTTTAAACGGTAATTAAAACCATTTTATTATTGATGGAAACAAAAATAAAACTGTTAAAAGCAGATATAACAACTTTATCTGTAGATGCTATTGTGAACGCTGCCAACAATTCTCTTCTTGGCGGTGGTGGTGTTGATGGCGTAATTCATCGCGCTGCAGGTCCTGAACTTTTAGCTGAATGTCGTTTGCTGAATGGCTGTGCCACCGGTGATGCAAAAATTACAAAAGGGTACAAACTTCCTGCAAAATATGTGATACATACCGTTGGCCCTGTTTGGCATGGTGGAAAACATAATGAAGAAAAGTTATTGAAATCGTGTTACAGGCGATGCCTTGAAATTTCGGTGCAAAATAATATTCAGTCCATCGCTTTTCCAAATATCAGCACCGGTGTATATGGTTTTCCGAAAAGCCAGGCTGCTTCAATTGCTGTTAAAACAATAAATGACTTTTTAATTTCTTCGGATTTCCTAAAAGAGATTATATTTGTATGTTTTGATGAAGAAAATTACAATTTATATAATCAATTATTAAAACCATAACCCAATGAAAAAACAAATTTTACTTCTTTTTGTATTATTGGTCAGTTGTTCTGTTATTGCGCAGGTTCCCCAGTCATTCAACTACCAGGCCGTAGCCCGGGATGCTTCAGGAAATATTTTAGCGACTCAATCGGTTGGGGTGAAATTTTCTATACGGCAAGGATCATCAACAGGTACTGTTGTTTATTCAGAAACTCATAATCCCTCAACTAATCAATTTGGTTTGTTTACTGTTGCAATAGGGCAGGGTGCTGTTGTTACAGGTGCTTTCAGTTCAATAACATGGAGTACCGGAAATTACTGGCTGCAGGTTCAGTTTGATCCTAATGGAGGCAGCACCTATACTGATATGGGAGCTACGCAACTTCTTTCAGTACCATATGCCTTGTATGCTGCAAGCTCCGGAACATCTGGTTCAACCGGGCCCACAGGAGCAACTGGCGCAACCGGAGCCTCTGGTACAACCGGGGCTACAGGTGCCACTGGTCATACAGGTGGGGGAACGACCGGACAAAATTCAACAGATGCTTACGGTTCTTCCTCCCTTACGGTTTCAACCGGAATGACTACATTCACTGTGATCCCTGGTCTTACGCAAACTATTAATGTCCCGGCAAACTGCAAAATTCTATTACATACCAGCGGGAGTTTTGTAACCCAAGGTACGGGTACAACCGGCTTCTCGGTTATAGATTTCGGAATTCATGTTGACGGTGTTCTTTCACCCGATGCAGGTTAACAGAAAGTATGTGCAGCGAATAACGACGGGCTAGCTGGCATGATAGCATCCTGGTCGATGGGTAAAACATACTCGCTTTCTTCCGGCAGTCATACCATCGATGTCAGGGTAAAATATTCCCAGGGTTCGGCTGCTACCGTGAGCAGCAATAATACGGGTGTGCTGCAGGGAGTGCTGACAGTAACATTAATAAACATGTAAAACAAGGATTATTATTTTTTGACTGAAACTTTGAATATGAATAAGGATTACATCAGACGTGTACAGGGATTGACAAGCCTAATAGGTAATACTCCATTGCTTGAAATTGAGTTTGAATTCAGGGGAGAGAAAAGAAAGATTTTTGCAAAGGCTGAAAACCTTAATATGACAGGAAGTATAAAGGACAGGATGGCTTTGCATATAATAGCAAGAGGCATAGAGTCAGGTAAACTTCAGCCAGGCAAGCCTATTATTGAAGCTACCAGCGGAAATACAGGTATATCAATTTCAGCAATAGGAAGGGCACTGGGACATCCGGTCACTATTTTTATGCCCGACTGGATGAGCAGGGAGAGG
>JAZDMF010000273.1:0-13141 GCA_043801235.1 Bacteroidota bacterium
CAAAGTCCAAAATCCCAAGAGAAAAAAATCTAAATGTTTTATTGAAAAATATTGAAAATAATACGAGCACTAGACCCCTTGGGTTTTTGAATTTTGGGCTTGGGACTTGGAATTTATTTCTTCCTTTTTCACTATTGACCATTAACTAACCCGGCTGCTATAAACCCTGCCTTGCCGGTTCACCAACCGAAGGTTGGCAGGCAGGCATAACCCAAAGACCAATTAAAAGAGCCGTTTTTAAAGTATTGTCTAAACAATCAACACTTCTTCGTTAATAATAATTGCTTTTAATAATTTATTATTGACAATCCCGTTATACTTTTGCAGAATAATATATTCCGGATTTTGAATCCTTTAAAACAATTAGCCGGGCAAACGGCCATATACGGATTTAGCAGCATAATAGGAAGGCTGCTGGCATACCTGCTTGTACCTATTTATACCAGGGTTTTTATTCCGGCCGAATATGGCATAGTGAACGAAATGTATGCTTATGTTTCGCTGCTTATAGTAGTTCTTACTTATGGTTTTGAAACAGGTTTTTTCCGCTTCTCGGAAAAGGAAAGCGATAAAAACAAGGTTTACAGCACCTCTTTGATTTCGTTAATAACAACATCCTCATTATTCGTTTTTTTTGCCATTATTTTTTCTCAGCCAATTGCTGAAACTTTAAGATATCCCAACAACAGCGAATATGTAATCTGGTTTGCGCTGATTATTGCTCTTGATGCCGTTTCATCCATACCTTTCGCCAGGCTGCGCGCCCAAAACAAAGCCAAGCGCTTTGCAACCATTAAAATAATAAGCATTGCCGTAAACATTTTGCTTAATCTGTTTTTTATTCTTTTATGCCCATATCTTAAAAAACACGCCATATTTGAAAGTGCAGTTGACCTGGTTTATAAAGGAAAAATAGGTGTTGGCTATGTTTTTATTTCAAACCTTATTTCCAGCGCACTTACCATCATACTTCTGCTTCCCGAAATTGTAAGGATAAAATATAAGTTTGATTTTGTTCTATGGAAACGGCTTATGCGATATTCTCTCCCGCTGCTGGTGGTTGGCTTTGCAGGTATTATAAACGAAACAATGGACAGGATATTTCTTAAATATTTACTTCCTGAAAATATTGCATTAAGTCAGGTGGGAATTTATGGAGCTTGTTATAAAATATCAATCATAATGACATTGTTCATACAATCATTCCGCTTTGCAGCCGATCCGTTTTTCTTTTCGCAGGCAAAGCAGGAAAACGCAAAACAGGTTTATGCCGATGTCATGAAATACTTTGTGCTTATCTGTGCTTTCATTTTTCTGTGCGTAATGTTATATATTGATGTAGTTAAATATTTTGTTGGCGAGAAATATTACAAAGGCCTTCCCGTGGTTCCTATATTGCTTCTGGCCAATATGTGCTTAGGGATTTATTATAATCTTTCAATCTGGTATAAACTTACCGACAAAACAAGCTTCGGAGCATATATATCCATTTTAGGAGCAATAATTACTATCGTTCTTAATATTTTGTGGATTCCGTTAATAGGTTATATGGGATCTGCCTGGGCAACTTTAATTTGTTATGCGACCATGATGATAATTTCATTTTTCTTCGGGCAAAAGCATTACCATATTAATTATAACATTGTACGCATATTGGGTTACATGGCATTATCAATAGGGTTATATTTTATAAGCGTTTATATTAAACCGGCAAATATATTATTGCTGTATTCATTCAACACATTGCTGCTGCTGGTGTTTACAGGCATTGTGATATATATTGAAAAGCCTTCATTGTTAATAAAACAGAAACACAAATAAAAGATTTACATTATATAAGTCCAAAATCCCAAATTCAAAGCTCCAAATTCCAAGAAGGCATGTGTGCATTACTTGGGGCTTTGGATTTTGGGCTTGGGACTTGGGATTTATCACCCCGTTTTAGTACTTTTGCGAAAAACAATAACATGCAGCTTAAAATAGTTAATAATTCAAAACATCCGCTGCCTTCATACGAAACCGAGTTTTCAGCAGGCATGGATATTCGCGCCAGCCTGGAAAGTCCGGTAGAATTGAAACCCATGGAAAGAGCTCTCGTTCCTACAGGACTGTTCATTGAGCTTCCGGCTGGTTACGAAGCACAGATAAGACCACGCAGCGGCCTTGCATTTAAAAAAGGCATTACAGTATTAAATACGCCCGGTACGATTGATGCTGATTACAGAGGAGAGGTTAAAATTATACTTATTAATTTATCCGCAGAAAAATATATTATTGAAGACGGAGAAAGAATTGCGCAAATGATAATTGCCCGTCACGAAAAAGCAGAAATAATAAAAGTTGATGTTTTACAGGAAACCACAAGAGGTACAGGCGGATTCGGGCATACAGGCACGAAGTAAATCTAATGTTATGTTAAACGTAAATCGGTCACAAATTAATTTCGAATATCCAATACCCAATATCGAATGATGAAGTAAAACGTGGTTATTGGAAATTCGATATTCCTGCCAGCCGGCAGGCTTGGCATTATTGGATATTGAAATACATCATTTTATTATTAATCGGATACTAAGAAATGAAAATAATAATTCCAATGGCGGGCAAGGGCAAGCGTATGCGCCCTCACACCCTTACCATACCAAAACCACTGATACGGATAGCCGGCAAACCTATTGTTCAGCGACTGGTGGAAGGAATTGCCGCCATGTGCAAAGAAAAAATTGATGAAATAGCATTTGTCGTTGGCGATTTTGGAAAAGAGATTGAAGAAACTTTACTGAATATTGCCGCCCAAACGGATGCAAAAGGGAAAATATATTACCAGGAAAATCCGCTGGGAACAGCCCATGCTATATTGTGCGCTGAAAAATCACTGAATGATAAAGTTGTTGTCGCTTTTGCCGATACGTTATTTTTTGCCGATTTTATTCTCGATGACTCGAAAGACAGCATTGTATGGGTTCATAAAGTTCAAAACCCCGGATCTTTCGGCGTGGTAAAAACCGATAATGACGGCATAATTACTAAAATAGTTGAGAAGCCCTCATCATTTGTTTCCGATCTGGCCATAATCGGGATATATTATTTCAAAGACGGATTGTTTCTTAAAAACGAACTGCAATATCTGATCGATAATAATATTCAGAAAAATAGCGAATTCCAGCTTACCGATGCTCTTGAAAACATGATGAAAAAAGGAACTCATCTTTATATTGGAAAAGTTAACGAATGGCTTGATTGCGGCAACAAAGACGCTACCGTTTATACAAACCAGCGCATACTTGAATTCAGTAAAAAACAAAAACTCACAGCCCCTTCTGCTAAAGTTGAAAACTCCATCATCATACAGCCTTGCTTTCTGGGCGAGAACGTGAAAATCACAAACTCAATCATTGGCCCCCATGTTTCAGTGGGCGAAAATACAATGATCGATTATTCCGTTATTACCAACAGCATAATTCAGACTAATACAAAAATTTCATGTGTAAATCTCGATAACTCCATGATCGGAAATTATGTGGAATATTTCGGAAGCAAAAAAGAAGTTAGTATTGGAGATTACACAGTGTTAAGTTAGAATTATTATACTGTGAAAAGGATAAAACTTTTGAAAAGTCCCAAATTCCAAGGGGGATTGCTTGTCCGGTCAGGGTATTCCCGTTCGAACGGTTCATCCGGGCGGTCTGGCAGGTGCGCAGGACCTGGGGCCTGGTTCTTGGGGCTTGGTTCTTGGGGCTTTAAAACTCAGAAACACCTGCTCTTAGTTACTATTTCACTATTTCTGTTTGCATCCTGTGGAATATTTAAACATGGTTCAAAAGCAGGTCTTTCGGACAGTGAAAAACTTGATAAAACATCCGAATACATTGACGGCTGCAAGGATAAGATAGCAGGAGAATATGATAAAGCCCTTGCGCATTTTGTTTCCTGTGCCAAAACAGACAATACCAATCCGGCGCCTTTATACGAAATAGCATTGATTTATTATTACCAGAATAATATCAAATCCGCTCTTCCTTATATTGCCAAAGCATGCGAACTTGATTCCAAAAATGTTTGGTACCAACAGTTGTATGCCGAACTTCTGGTTGCCGGAAAAAATTATAAAGAAGCCGCATTGATTTACGAAAACCTTGCCCTGTCCCATCCTGAAAACCTTGAATATTTTCTCAGTTGGGCCACGGCGAACGTATATGCCTTAAGATACAGTGAAGCCATTGAAGCCTACGATAAACTGGAAAAAATAATTGGTATCACTGAAGAAATTTCACTTCAGAAAGAAAAGATTTACCTTCTTCAGAATAAATTTTCAAAAGCGGTTGAGGAAACCCAAAAACTGGCCGATGCATTTCCTTTGGAAACGAAATATCTTAACTATCTGGCCGATATATATATGGCGAATGATATGAATGGGGAAGCATTCGTCATTTACCAGAAAATATTAAAGATTGATTCGGCGAACGGAAGCGTACATCTTTCGCTTGCAGAATACTACAGGGTAAAAGACGATAATGAAAAATCGTTTGAAGAATTGAAAAAAGCTTTTTCAAAATCCTCTGTTGACATTGATATAAAAATTCAAATCCTGCTTTCGTACTACACGCTTACCGAAAAATCCGACAGCCTGAAAGATCAGGCATATACACTTTGCAAATTACTTTTAGCCACTCATCCCGACGAAGCAAAGGCATATTCCATATATGGCGATTTCCTTATCCGCGACAAAAAAACAACAGAGGCAAAAGAACAATATCTGAAAGTAATTTCGCTCGACAGCAGCCGCTATGCCATATGGAAACAACTTTTGTACATTGAATCGGAACTTAAAAATTATTCTGAACTAAAAAATGAAAGCAACAGGGCGCTTGAACTTTTTCCCGAACAGGCCGAACTTTATCTTATGAATGGAGCC
Source organism: Bacteroidota bacterium (assembly GCA_043801235.1). Lineage (GTDB taxonomy): Bacteria > Bacteroidota > Bacteroidia > Bacteroidales > CG2-30-32-10 > DAOQAK01. Next base: position 4,916 of record JAZDMF010000273.1, read on the forward strand.
GCTTTGTGCATGATGAAAAAATACGATGAAGCGATAATGTCTTTGAATAAAGGCGTAGTCCTGGCAATTTACGATGACGATTTATTGAAAAATTTCTATACCTATCTGGGCGATTCCTATTATGCAAAGCAGAACTTTAAAGAAGCATTTGCCTCGTACGACAAAGTACTGAATATAGACCCTGAAAATGTTTATGTCCTGAATAATTACAGCTACTATTTATCGCTGAGGAATGAAGATTTAAGTAAAGCAGAAAAAATGGCTCTGAAAGCGATAAATATTGAACCCGGAAATTCTTCATATCTCGATACATATGCATGGGTTTTATTCAGGCAAGGTAGTTATTCCGAAGCCGAAAGTACTTTGCAAAAAGCACTTGATGCCGGAGGCGACACAAATGCCGTAATTTTAGAACATTACGGCGATGTGCAATATAAATTAAATAACCAAACCAAAGCACTTGACTTCTGGCAGAAAGCAAAACAAACCGGCAAGGCTTCGGATTTACTTGATAAAAAAATTGCCGACAGCAAATACTATGAATAATGTAAAAAAATATTTTTGGCTGGCAGGATTATCCGGATTTTTTTGGATTGTGTTAACGGAATGCAATCCGCAGAAAAAAATTATTAAAGAACCCATTAAAGATAAAAAAGCCGATTATTTATTCGGGCAGCTTAAAAAAAATGAATTCAAATTTGAATGGCTCAGTATAAAATTTTCGGCTGCGGTTAAAATTCATAAATCTGAAAATTCATTTAATGGAAACATACGAATAAGAAAAGATAGTATTATCTGGATTTCTGTATCACCCGCCCTTGGTATTGAGGCAGCCAGAGCCGTCATCACTCCCGATTCGGTCAAGTTGCTGAACAGGCTCGAAACTACTTATTTTGCAGACGATTTTAAATATATAAATACCCTTTTAAAAACCGATCTTGATTTCGATATGCTGCAATCATTGCTTGTAGGTAACGATTTTGCATTTTATGAAAATAATGTATTTAAGGCATCTGTTGACGGAATGCAATACAAGCTGAGCACCGTGGGACGCGGAAAGCTGAAAAAATACATTAAAACCTCCGATGACACACTGTCGCTTTTAACACAGGACTTATGGCTCGACCCCGAAACGTATAAAATTACCAAAGTGCAACTCAAAGAATTAAAAGAAAACCGTAAACTCGAAGCCGATTATTCCGATTTTAATATGGTCGACAGCCTTATGTATCCTTTTAAACTGCACTACAATGCAACCAGCGAAAAAGAAAAAGTTGAAATTACTATTGAAAATTCTAAAGTTACCGTAACCGGACCCCTTGAATTTCCGTTTAATGTAAGTAGTAAATACCAGCGGATTTATCAATGATTCAACATAATCTTATATCATCATTGTTTAGCCGAAACATATTTGTTTTAGCTTGTTTCCTGATATTATCCTCTGATGTTGCGTTCCCTCAAAAAACAAAAGAAAAACTTCAGGAAGACAAGGAAAAAATAGAAGACGATATTGCTTATACCAACAAACTTCTTACTGAAACAAAGAAAAACAAGCAAATTTCACTGAATCAGCTTATCATTCTGAATAACAAAATAAATCAGCGCGAAGAATTAATCACAACAATATCCACGGAAATAGGTACGCTCGATGATCAAATGCTTGGCAACGCCAAAGAAACGTCAAAGCTTACAACGGAACTGAAAAAAATAAAAGAAGCATATGCCAAAATGATTTATTACGCTTACAAAAACAGAAACGCCTATGCGCGCCTTATGTTTCTTTTTGCCTCATCCGATATCAATCAGGCTTTTTTACGACTAAAATATTTGAATCAGTATGCCAAATACCGACGCAAACAGGCCGAACTTATTGTTAATGCCACCCTGCTCCTGAATGAAAAATTAGCCGAACTGAAAGGAATCAAAACCAATAAATCAACGCTTCTTAAAACCAAAGAAGCCGAAAAAACAATCCTGGCACAGGAAAAAGAAGAAAAAAATACTTCGGTAAAAACCCTGCAGCAAAAAGAAAAAGACCTGAAAAAAACCATAAAACTTAAGGAAAAAGAAGCTAAAAAACTTCAGCAGTCTATCGAGGCCATAATCGCTGAGGAAATAAAAAAAGCTACTACAAACACAACAACAAATACCAGCGTTTCTACTACTATCAAAGAACTTGGCCTTACCGAAACAGAAATTGCCCTGTCAGCAAGCTTCAGCAATAATAAAGGAAAGCTTCCCTGGCCCACGGAAAAAGGAATTGTTACAAGCACTTTTGGCGTGCATACGCATCCTGTTCTTGATATTAAAGTTAAAAATAACGGCATAGATATTTCAACTAACGAAGGTTCTAAAGCACGCGCCGTTTTTGAAGGCAAGGTTACGGGCGTGGTCAATATTCCCGGCGCCAACAAAGCAGTTATTATCCGACATGGCGAGTATCTGACGGTTTATTCAAACCTTTCCGATGTTTCTGTAAAAACAGGTGCTCTGGTTAAGGTTAAACAGGAAATAGGGACCATCGCCACCGATGCCGAAGAAGCTAAAACCGAACTGCACTTTGAAGTGTGGTACGGAAAAACCCTTACCGATCCCATCGGATGGCTTCTGCCAAATTAACCCTTGTTGTCAGTCCTCGTCACCGGCGAATCAAAGCCCGGCGATTTAATGCAAAAATTCAGGCATAATCAATTTTAAGCAGCAATTGGCAACCACAACCATTGTTTTCATATATAAAGTTTACTCTCTGTCTTCAGCCTTCAGCAAACAACGTGTGAAAACATACAGCAAAGCATTTATTTTCAGAAAAGGCAAAAAGTTCATGAATTTCTATGCCCCCAAAAAATTATGTTTCACGGAACATAAGGCAGGATAAGAAAAACCCCCTGAATTTTTCAGGGGGTTTTCAAAGGTAAATAAAGTTTTTTACGGCCAGGAAGTCATAATGTCAATGTCTTCCTGCGTTAATCCTGTGCCATCTGTAATTTTCCAGATATAGCTTTGTATGTCGGACACATGTTCTTCGAGCGATGATTTACCGCGAAGAATGCTGGTCATTTTATAAAGCTGATCGTTGTTTGATATAACCGAGAAAGTGTATTTGTTGCCATAAGGAACACTGTGATGCAGGTTCAGGCAGAACGATTTAAGACAAACTCCGACGGTATCATAAGGCGGGAAATGAATGGTGTCTTCAACAATGACCAAACCCGATTGGGTAGTATCGGTTGATGATGTGTCACCATGGGTAGAGTCGCTCATGATGAGTCCGCCCGGAACTATCAGCTTGTACTGGGAGTTGCTGTTGTTGTAAAGCTTCATATAAACATTGACATAAGTGCCTATTCCATATTCATTGTAGTTGATTTTCGGACTTGAAGATTGGTACTCGTCAATGTTTTTAAGGTTTTTCGTACCGCCGAAATAATTGCTGTAACCCGGGGGGGAACCTCCGTACATGCTTCCGATGAGCTTTATATGAAAGGGCAAAACATAAGGAGTGCCCGAAGGATATCCGCCATGGCTGCCCAGTCCTGAAAGGCTGGTGCTCAGTGTTGGCGTATTGGGTTGAACAACAGGGGGAGAATCGTTGTTGTCCTTGTTACAGGAAGAAGCGATAACAAATAAAAACATTGCCCCTGAAACGGATAAAGCGAAAAGTTTTTTCATATGTGGATGGTTTGGTATTTGTTTGCAGCGATAAATATAATCATTTGAAAAAGCAAAAGCAAGTTTTATTTCAATAAATAAACAAACTTTCAGTAAATAAGACGAAAAAATTATTAAAGGTTTCCTGATAAGTCTTATAAATTTAGCAGAGTTTCCGTGGTAAATGAACAAAGATTGCGGCGGTTATGAATTTTTTCTTCCGATAATAAGCGAATTACCTGTAACCGAGGGAATCTGTTTTATAAATTTTATGCCAGCTTTAAGAAACCAGTCCTTGATTTCGGTTTCGGTATAGGTGTCGCCTTCATCGGTTCCCACCAGCATATTAAGGGCAAACATGGCGCCGGGGGCAGGAGCGGCTCTGTCTTCATTCATAATATGATCCTGAATTACAACCGTACCTCCGGGATTCAGGGCTTTAACACATTTTTTCATCAGTTTCACATTGTCCCGGTACGAATTGATATGAACAACGGCTGAAATGAAAATAAGGTCATAGCCTTTAGGGAGATCGTTTAAATTATAGTCGCCCGCAAATGTATCGACTTTTTTTTCAAAGCCATGTTGCCGAATAAAATTTTTGGTGATGGGAAGAACATTCGGAAGGTCATAAACAGTGGCTGTTATTTTTTTTCGGGCATCAGTAAAAGCCATGGCATAGAAGCCGCTGCCTCCGCCAACATCAAGAACCCTTTTTACATTTGTCAGATCCAGAAGTTTTACAATTGCCGGAGCTTGCTGCCGGGCGCGGTAATGCATGGCGCTTATAAAATCACCGAGCCATTTTTTGCTGCGGTTATTTATGAGCTTTGGCCTTTTGTATACAGAACAACCTTTTCGAATACAATCCGTAAGAGTGCTCCATGTGTCCCACATGCCCGCGGAATGTATCAGTCCGGCCATGTAATCCGGTTTTCCGTTAACTAAATATTTAGATGAGAATTTTGTGTTGCTGAATTTGTTATGGGCTTTCTTAATGAAACCAAGCGCCGTAAGGGCATTCATTAACCTGTCGGTTGCGCGTGCATTCGTATTTAATTTCTTTGCTGCTTCGGCAGAGGTGAGAGGCTTATCATCAATAAAACAGAAAACATTAAGTTCAATTGCTGTCAGCAATATTCGGCTTTTCTGAAAATGGCGCACATATTCGCTGATGAATTCAGGTGTGAATTGTACGGAATCTTTTTTCATTCAATGAATTTTGGAAATCAAAAATAATAAAAGAAAGGACAGAAAAGGATTATTAAAAAAGTTAAGAATGTATTTATCATCTTTAAAATATACCTGATAAGCACAGGAGTAAAAAACAATATCTTTGCAGCATCAGATATGATTATGGAAAATAAAGTCAGGGTGCGTTTTGCGCCCAGCCCCACAGGGCCTCTGCATATAGGCGGAGTGAGAACCGCACTGTATAATTATTTATTTGCAAAGAAAAATAATGGCGATTTTATTCTTCGCATTGAAGATACCGACCAGGGGCGTTATGTGCCGGGAGCAGAAGAATACATTATTGAGTCACTGAAATGGTGCGGGATCAATTTTAACGAAGGGGTACATGCCGGAGGTCATTTTGCTCCTTACCGCCAGTCGGAGCGCAAGAATATTTATAAACAATATGCTGACCTCCTTATTGAAAAAGGATATGCATACTATGCTTTTGATACACCAGAATACCTTGAAGCCAAACGCAAAGAGTACGAATTGCAGAAAAAAACTTTTCAATATGGTATAGAAACACGGCTTTCAATGATCAACGCTCTTTCCCTTAATGCTGCCAAGGTGCAGGAAAAAATTAACAAGGGTGAACCATATGTAATAAGAATAAAAATTCCTGAAAATGAAAAAATACATGTTTTCGATATTATCCGCGGAGAAGTGGTGGTTGATACAATGCAACTCGATGACAAAGTTCTTTTCAAATCAGATGGCATGCCCACCTATCATCTTGCAAATGTTGTGGATGATTTTCTGATGAAAATTACACATGTAATACGGGGAGAAGAATGGCTACCTTCAGCCCCGCTGCATATGTTATTATATAAATATCTCGGCTGGGAAAATGCCATGCCGAAGTTTGCGCACATGTCGCTGCTCCTTAAGCCTGACGGTAATGGAAAATTAAGTAAACGCGATGGAGATAAACTTGGATTTCCGGTTTTTCCGTTGCGCTGGACGGATCCTTTTAACGGTGAAGTTTCTTCCGGTTACCGTGAATCAGGCTATTTTCCCGAAGCGGTAGTAAACATGCTGGCACTGATTGGATGGAACACAGGAACAGAACAGGAACTTTTTTCAATGGATGAACTGATACAATCATTTTCTATTGAAAGGCTTGGTAAATCAGGTTCCAAGTTCGATTTAGAAAAGGCAAAATGGTTTAACCATCAGTATCTTTTGAAGAAAACAAATGAAGAATTGCTTTCATATTATAAACCGATACTCGCTGAAAATAATATTATTTGCGATGATGCATATGTATTAAAAATAATTGATCTGGTAAAAGAACGTGTGAATTTTCCAAAAGAATTATGGCTGCAATCATCATTCTTTTTCAAAGCACCTGAATCATATGATGAAAAATCAGTGAAGGATAAATGGAAACAAAATTCTGCGCAGCTTATGGGGCAGTTGATTCCTGTTTTTGAAGAATCTTCATTATGGGATATACTTCTGCTGAAAGAAAAAGTTTCTTCATTCATAAATGATAAACAGCTCGGAATGGGACAAGTGATGAATGCACTGCGGATTTGCCTGGTAGGTGCATCATCCGGCCCCGACCTTTTTTCAATAATTGAAATGCTTGGGAAAGAAGAAACAATTAACAGGATCAAATACGCGATTGGAAAAATTAAAAAATAATATTCAGAATATAGGGTTCAGGCTTCGATGAACTCAGCCGGACATTGAATTATATAATAAAATTAATTTAGATTTTTTGCACTTAAATTTGAGTGTTTCTTAATGACTATACTAAAAACGGGATACTTGCCTGCGGCAGGCAGGAATTTATACATTTTTAGAATAAAATATAGAATGTAAAATGTTCAATGTAGAATGTAGATTTTCAATTCTATATTGGATATTCATTATTCTACATTCTGCATTTTTTTGGTATTTGAAATACAATAATTTAACCTATGTGCAATATAATAACTACGAATGACATCCGCCAAACGGCAAATAAATGACTATTGACCGTTGACTAATGACCATTGACCAATGACTATTCTTCGCGGTGATCCAAGAGTATATGAAGTTCTTCGTAAGCTGAATATTCCTTTTGAATATTACGAGCATCCGCCTGTTCCAACGGTAAAAGAAGCTGCTGTTTACTGGAAAGACCTTGATGCCACACATTGTAAAAATCTTTTTTTCCGGAACCATAAGGGCAACCAGCATTATCTTGTAATTTTTGAATATTCACACAACATTCAGATTCGTGAATTAGAAATGCGGTTAAAACAGGGCAAGTTAACATTCGCTTGCGATAAGCGGTTAATGAAATATTTGGGTTTAACTCCTGGTTCTGTTTCTCCATTCGGGCTGATAAACGACACCGCAAAGCATGTTCATCTTTTTTTGGATGAAAATTTTAAAAAATCAGAAAAAATAAGTTTTCATCCAAATATCAATACCGCTTCACTTGTCATTCCTTACAAGGATTTTATGAATTTTCTTGAGAAAACGGGAAGCACATTTGAATATGTAAAACTTTATGAATAGAAACGCTTATTATTATTTCAAATAATTTCTTTATTTTTGCATAACATTAACTAAAACCAAATAATCATGAAAAAAAATTTACTTTTTATTATCGCCCTTTTTATCAGTCTTGGGCTGAATGCACAATACTGGTCGCAGCAGAACACTAACATGGCAGGAACTTTTACCGGTGTTGACCAGGTATCAATCGTTGACAGCAGCATTGTTTGGGTAAACGGATTCAATGGCTCGGGTGCCGGTGGATATCTTCCTGCCCATGCAAGAACCCAGGATGGCGGTGCAACCTGGGTTGCCGGGTCGTACAGCGGCTTTGGCGCTACGGTTCATTCATCTGTTTTAACAGGAGTAACCTACGATAAAGCTTTTTGTATAGCTTATGATACTGCAGCAGCTGTTGCCTCTTTCTGGCAAACTACCGATGGTGGCAGTACATGGACAATTGTAACAGGAGTAATGAATTCAGGACCTACAACCTTTGCCGATGGAGTAAAATTCTGGGATTCGAACAATGGTTTTTGTTATGGCGATCCGGTAAGCAATGAATTTGATATCTACACAACTACTGATGGGGGAACAACATGGAACGATGTTCTGGGAGCAAATATTCCCGATCCATTAGCATCTGAATGGGGCTATAATGGATCAACATGCGCATGCATTATTCCCGGAGGAACCGGTTTTTTCATTACAAACTTAGGACGCATTTATAAAACCACCGATTATGGTGCAACCTGGGCGGTTACTGCAGCCAATCCTTTTACATCTGTACCTTCCAGCGGAGTAGTTTATGCTTCCAGCGAAAATTATATTATTGCCGGAAGTTATAACTCA
>JAZDMF010000281.1:0-5467 GCA_043801235.1 Bacteroidota bacterium
TCATAATTCTGGACACCGGAAATGGTAATGGCTCCTATTTCATATTCCTGGGGGTTGGAATAATCAATTTTGCCGAGATCGTCTGTCAGAGTAATCTGGGAAAACACAGAGAATGAATTTATCAGAAGAATAACAATTCCGGCAATAATTTTTTTCATCATGCTTTTAAATTTATTTGTTCACTGGTCAGGCCAAATCTTCTTTCGCGCTTTTGAAATTCCGCAATGGCTTCATAAAAATCTTCTTTCCGGAAATCGGGCCATAACTTTGATGTAAAGAACAGTTCGGAATATGCTATTTGCCAGAGAAGGAAATTACTTATACGGTATTCGCCGCTGGTTCTGATGAGCAGTTCGGGATCGGGGATAGAGCTGGTTGTGAGGTATTTTCCGAACATGTCCTGGTTAATATCACTGGTATCCAGTTTTCCTTTTTGCACCTGCCGGGCAATTTCTTTAACGGCATCAATTATTTCCCACTTTGAGCTGTAACTTAATGCCAGCACAAGCGACATTCGTGTGTTTCCTGCTGTTTTATCCATGGCTTCCTGCAACTCCTTACGGCATTTTACGGGCAGGTTGCCTGTATCGCCAATCGTTAGTAAACGTATATTATTCTTGTTTAGTGTTTTTGTTTCCTTATTAATTGTCTGCACAAGCAATTTCATAAGTGCGTTCACTTCCAAACGCGGCCTGTTCCAGTTTTCGGTGGAAAAAGCATACAGTGTCAGAAACTTAACCCCCAGTTCGGCAGCTGCTTCGGTAGTTTCGCGCACGGCCGTTACACCATTGTAATGACCAAAAATTCTTGACTTACCTTTTTGCCTTGCCCATCGTCCGTTGCCATCCATTATGATTGCAACATGGCTGGGAAGGCTCGATAAATCAATTTTGTCCTTAAAACTCATCAAAAAATACAGTTTATAAAAAAAACCTCATTACATCAACATAATGAGGTTATGGTAAACACCATGTATATTTTATTTTGTATCAATCTTTTTTAAAATATTCCTTGAACTTGTAATGTTTGTTGCCTATGCCGGGGCATCCGTTATCTTTTCCCATTTTAAATTTAAAAGTAATAAAACCTCCTGCAAACGCGTACCAGTCCTTTGTTCCCGAGTTACCTCTCTGAAGCCCTGTATTATTCCCGTAATTATCAGACCTGTCGGAAAGAGCTGCAGCAATCGGACCTTTTTCCATGCCAAGCCTTTCCGGATCTGCATAAGTCGTGCTAACATCATCCAGATAATCCGTAACTGTTTTCCGAAGTCCCCATTCAGCTCCGATACAAATATTTTTCCCGATGCTGTATTTAAAACCCAAGCCGAAAGGAAATGAAACATTTGTAATCGAATAGGGTTTGGGCGCTGATTCGATGGATGTTCCCTGCCCTTCAGTACATAAGGATTTAAGTTCCCACCATGTGCCTTCGTATTCTGCTTTCGGATTAAAACTGAAAACAGAAATACCGGCGAAAATATAGGGTGAAAAATAATTCTCTTCTTTATTTCCGGTTACATAAGGCAGGAAGTTCAGCTCGAGTTGTGCAGACATTTCGAAAATGTGCGATTTGAATCTCAGGTTCCGTGCTTCATTGAATTTTGCCACAGCATCATCGCCTTCGACAGTGCCATAAAGTCCGTTCATTCTTAAAGCCCAGCGCGGATTGAAAACATACCGGTAAATAATTCCTCCGGCAGGTTTTGTCAGAAGAAAATGTTTTGAAGGATTTAAATCGCCAAGGTAATAGGAAGTTCCAAGAAATACCCCTAATTCATTACGCTGAGCGGAAGCATTTATGACAAATGCCAATAATAATGGTACTATGAAAAGCTTTTTCATTGAAAAGAGAACCTTATCTAAATTTAGGTAACGTAAATTTACCTTTGGGTATTTTGTAATAGAAGGAAATTATTCCGAACATGTATGAATCTTTATCTCTTGGATCGCCACGTTGCTGACCCGGAGCAGTAACATTTGCCGGATCTCCGTATTCGGGAGGCAATGAATAATCAGTAGGGTTTGAAAAGTAAGCTGCCATCCATCCTTTCTCCTGTTCCAGAAATACCGGATCAACGTATGTTTTGCTTACATCATCAATGTAGTCAGTAAAAGTCTTACGTATTCCGTATTCAATACCTACCGACCAGTCGGTGCTTAAGGCGTATTTAAAACCCATTCCAAACGGGATGATCAGCTGCACCGGAGAATATTTTTTTCGGGTAGGTATCAATCCCTGACCTTCAGTTGACAAGGGTCTCAACGCATACCATTTTCCATTGTATTCTCCTTTTGGATTAAAATACATGATGCCTACCCCTGCAAAAAAATAAGTCTGTATCTGTATGTATCTCCAGCCGCGAACGCCTTTCAGGTTGTATATATGCCCGGGCCTTTCCCTTCCGATAACATATTCAAACTGAGTTGAAAGTTCGATAACAGGTGACCGGAAATTACAGTTCCTGTTATTTCTGAAAGGTTCCTCGGTAAGTTTATCATTTCCATACAAAAAAGCATATGCAAGATTAACTTTTATGGCCGTTTCCTTAGTGGTACGGTAGCGATAGGCAACATAAAAATCGGGGCGGACGGCAGGAAAGTCAAAATCGCGTATTCCGTTTGTTCCCACCTGGTTGGCTCCGCCCAAATCACCCATGAAATTGTTTGCACCTGCGCCAAAAGCAAATTCTCTTCTGCGCCTTCTCCATAATGTAGTCTGCGCTTCACAAAAATCCTGCAAAGCAAGAATCATTATTAAAGAAACGAGAAAATACTTTTTCATATTTTTAAAGAATCTGCGTTTATATATTAAGTATAAGCAACAAAGTGCAAAAATAACTATTTTCATTATATAACACAAAATTATTACCTTATTAAGCAAGAGTTCGTTTTCAACAGGAACGGATGAAGCAAAAAAACTGTGTTACCTGAATTTAGGAAGGGTTGATTTGTGTTTAGGGATTTTATAATAAAAAGAAAAAAAGGAGAACATGAAAGAATCTTTGTCTCTTGGGTCGCCCCGTTGCTGACCAGCCTCTGTTTGGCCGGGAATATAACCCAGCGAAGGATCGGAAAAATAGGCTGCAAGTTGCCCTTTTTCATCCAGAAGAAAATCGGGATCTACGTATGTTTTACTTACATCATCAATGTAATCGGTAAATGTTTTTCTGATACCGTACTCAATTCCAATGGACCAATTATCGCTCAGGGCGAATTTAAAACCAAGCCCGAAAGGAATAACAATCTGCACCGGAGAATATTTTGTGCGTGTGGGAACAAGGCCTTCGCCCTCGGTGCTTAGCGGACGTAATGAATACCATTTGCCATCGAACTGTCCCATAGGATTGAAATATATCAGCCCGATACCGGTAAAAAAATACGTAGATTCCTGAATGTATCTCCAGCCTTTCAGATGCAGCCAGGGATATCTTTTTCCAACTCTTTCTCTTACGATGCAATACTCAAACTGCGCTGATAGTTCAACGACGGGTGAACGGAAATTGCAGTTTCTGTTCTGGCGGAAGGGTTCATCTGTAAGTTGGTCGTTACCGTATAAAACACTGTAAATTAAATTTGCCCGGACTGCTGTTTTTTTTGTTGTTCTGTACCTGTAGCCAATATTAATATCAGGCCTGACAGCAGGAAAGTCAAAATCGCGGATTCCGTTTGTTCCCACCTGGTTTGCTCCGCCAAGGTCACCGAGAAAATTATTGGCTCCGGCACCGAATAAAATCTCCCGCCGGTCTTTTTTCCAGTTGAACTGTAATGTTTGCCCGGCGCAAAAAAATGTTCCGGACAAAAATAAAATCAATAATATGGTAATACTTCTTCTCAAAATAATAAGAAATAAAATCATGTCCGTAAAGTTAGTGAAATAATCAGCGGAAAGCAAGTTTTTTTTAATTTCTTTTATCAATACCCCACATAAGTTTGTTGCGGATTGTGGAATAAAAGTTTTCGTTTTTCAGTTTGAGGAGGTTGAAAGAAAAACCGGCCTTTTTAATAAGCAGTTCAATGGAGTTATCAATGGTTTGTGTTCTGGAATCGAGGCTAACAAGGAATTTACGGCTGCGGTCGTCGGAAATTTTCAGGCGTATGGTATACTTGTCGGGAATAACAAACGGCCGGACAGTAAGGTTATGAGTAGCTATAGGAGTCAGGATGAAATTTTCCGAATCGGGGGAAATGATGGGTCCGCCGCAACTAAGTGAATACGCGGTAGAGCCGGTAGGGGTTGCCACAATAAGACCATCGGCCCAGTACGAATTCAAATATTCATCGTTTAAATAAACATTGATGCTGATCATGGACGAGCTGTCTTTTTTCATTACCGTCAGTTCATTCAGTGCAATGTTGAGCTTGCCAAAAAGGTTGTCCTGCGTATTCAGTTCAAGCAGCGAACGTTTTTCGATAACAAATTTTTTATTTAATATGTCTTCAACAGCCTGGGGAACCTCTTCTTTTGAAATGCTTGCCAGGAATCCAAGCCTGCCGGTATTTATTCCCATCACGGGAATGCCCGAATCCTTTACAAGAGTAATGGTGTTCAGTAATGTTCCATCGCCGCCAATGCTGAAAACATAAGAAACCTTATCATATATTTCGCGATGCCGGGTAAAGGGAATAAAAGGCTTTTTGAATTTTACCGTATTATTTAAAACTGCTGAAAAGGGTTCATAAATATAAATACCGCAGTCGTTTTTTTCCAGAATTTTTACAAGCTGCTGCATGCATTTTTCGAAGCCCGCGGAAAGAGTACGTCCGTACAAAGCAATATTCATAGGATATGAATTAAGAAGCGCCAAGTTACAGTTTTATTAAATAGGGGCAACAAAATGCATAAAAAATTCATTTTCGCCCATATGGTTTACTGTCCACTCAATTCGAAGAACCTTGTCGTAATATGTTACAAAATCAATTCCAAAGCCTCCGCCAAATAACAGCTGGTTCGACATAGCTGACATGGAACCGGCACTGCTGCCATAAACATATGCTGCATCTAAGATAGCGTTCAGATACAAGGAATAAAACAATTTATTGAACTTTTTGGCCGGAATGAATTTGAACGTTTTCACTTTGGTTGGCAGCAGTTCGAATTTCAGGTTCGATTTGAAGAGTCCGAAAGTCTGTCCGTCTACAACATAATATTCATAGGAACGTACAAAATCATTTCCATATCCCAGCGCACGAAGCATAAAATAGGGCTGCTCCTTCTGCGCCACAAATTTTGCATTGACCCCGCAGGCATAGTACCAGCGGTTCCGCAGTTTCCAGAATTTGCGTGATGATGTGTGAATAAAATCATTGTGCACTGATTCATCCTTAAGAATTCCAAAACCACTCTTTGATAATTCTACATCAAAATAATAACCGTTCAGCGGATAGTTTTTAATATCGCGGTGATCGCATTTGAACTGGTAATAGAAAGTAAAATACTGAAGGTGCGGGCGCGGAGCAAATTCAGA
>JAZDMF010000284.1:0-5067 GCA_043801235.1 Bacteroidota bacterium
ATTCCTGAATCTTAATCATTTTTCAGCGAATTAACTTTAAAACCCATAAATGATTGTTGTCGGTGTATTTAAGAAAATAAAATCCTTCATTCATTTTTTCATAAGGAAGTGAATACTGATGTATGCCTGAAGAAATACTTCCAGAAACAACTTCTGCCACTTCCCTTCCTGATATATCCAATATTTTCACTGAAATATCCTCAGACTTCTCTATGTTAAATTTCACAACAGATGCTTCAATTAATGGATTGGGATATACTGAAATAAAAAAATCATCAATAAAAAAATTGCCTGCTGCAACCGGTAATCCAATGATATAAAACGGTGCTGAATAAATATATTGATCATCAGCCTGCTTTGCTCTTACATATATCCACTTTGAAGCTGAAGGATTAATTGTGATAATAGTATCAAGTGCGGTTCCATGATTTAACAAATTGCAAAAGACCTGGCCTCCGGCACCAACAAGTTGTATGTAGCTCCATTGTTCGGCATTTTCATCATTCATTACAATGTGTACCGGAATATTCGAGATGTATGTAATTCTTCCGCCCATCGGAATTCCGCCTATATCAATCCATACGGAAGCATTTTTATCAAAAGTAGCAAATGTCCGTCCTGCTATTATTGCATCGAATAAATCAGTTCTGGTTAGCTGATCAGACCAGATACCCGTTCTTCCATCATCTTTCGTACCCCAGTCTGCATCATGATTATCCTGACCGTTCGATGGCGATACGTGCCAGTTGCTGTCGAGCGCCATAATATAACCAGATTCTTCCGATGAATTATTTATTTCAATCAGTGTAAAAACGGAATCAGCAAGAGTGCCCATATTTGTAAGAGAATTCCAGTCGTTGCTGCCGATCATGCCCGGATGATTGAACTGGGCAAAAGCAGGAATTTCATCAACTACACTTTGTACAAATGTGCTCCAGTTGTTCAAATTATTTGGTGATACCTTATTTAGCGTATTATAAATATTGCAATGATTGTATGTGGGTGAGGTCCATTCGTAACCGGCAATACCTATAAATGTTCCATCAACAGTTATTTCATCAGCCATAATCATAGTAGAGTCCCATTCATACGATGAATAGTAAATTCCTTCAAGGTGGTCGGTAACAGCAAGAAAATCGAGTTGTGCGGTATCCCTTGCATAAATGAATGCCTGACGCGGATTTCCAACGCCACCGCTGTAATCGGTATGGCTGTGAAGATTTCCGTAGTACACATTGTATGGCGACTGTGAAACAATAATATACGGATATAATAAAATAAAAAAAAGAAAAGATCTCATAACAATTTACGAATTACGATTTACGAACGTACAAATTAAAATAGTTCTTTTTGATTATTTGGATTCTCGAAATCAAGCAACCATTTCTTCCGCCACAAACCCCCTCCATAACCAACCAGTTTTCCGTCATTCCCGATAACACGATGGCAGGGAATAATGATTGCGACAGGATTCCTGCCATTTGCATTTCCGACAGCTCTTAAAGCCATTTTATCGCCCAGCTTATTTGCCATATCAAGGTATGAGCATGTCTTACCAAAAGGTATCTTCAATAATTCGTTCCATACTTTTTTCTGAAATTCAGTACCACTAATATCAAAATTCAGATCGAATGATTTTCTTTTATGACTGAAGTATTCATCTAATTGTTTTTCACAATCAGAAAGACAGGATGGACAATCAGCAGCAGTAACAGCAGTAATGTTATCATCAATAAAGTTGACTGCGGATATTCCTTTCTCGCTTCCTTTTATTTCGAGCAGGCCTATGGGTGATTTATAAAATGCGTAAAACACTTATTCTATATTTTTATAACACAGAGGACACAAAGAAGGCACAGAGGCTCACAGAGAGATTTAGTACCATTTTCCGATTTCTGCCGCTTTATAATTTTTTATTTTTTCAAGAAGTTTTTTTTCATCACCATCATGCATCAGCATATTGCGATGTTCCGGGCGCAACATTTTTTGTTCAACCGTATGATCAAGTTGTTTCAGATAAAAATCAAAAAAGCCGGAAACATTAAGCAATGCACAGGGTTTATCAATCATGGAAAGCTGGTTGAGCGAAAGGACCTCAGTGATTTCATCCAGTGTTCCATAACCACCAGGTAAGGCTATAAAAGCATCGGACATTTCAATGATCAGGTTCTTCCTGTCACTCATATTTTTGGTTACGATCAACTCTGAGATATCCTTATGCTCAATTCCTTTATTGAAAAGATATTCGGGAATAACACCTTTTACAATCCCATTATTTGAATGAGCAGCATCGGCCACAACCCCCATCAGACCGAGCCTGCTGCCACCGAATACCAAAGCAATTTTTTCATCAGCCAAAAGTTTTCCGAGCGATTCCGCTTTAATGCGAAACAATGGATCAGCGCCAAAACTTGAACCGCAGAAAACACTTATTGATTCAATCTTTTTCAAAACAGATGTATTTATTGCAAATATAATATTTCGTTACTGATTGCTGTTTGAAATAATGAAACACATTATAAATATTTATACTTTTGATGATACTAAACACAAACCCATGAACAGAATTCTTTACACAATTTCGATTATCCTCACCTTGCTGGCATTCTCTGAAAGGCTGAACGCACAGGGAAAGGTCCTGGTCAAAAGCATTGAATACGATGTTTCTATTTTCAATGAAGCTGCATGCCTCGGACCTTACGAAGGACCTGAATGGTGGAAGAATAACCTGGAAATTTCTGCCCGCTGGTACCTTGAGAATTCGATTATTAAAAAAGCAAAAAATGGCAGCATCAGTGTGTATAGTGATGAAGGCAAGGTTCTGAATAATATTGAAGTCCAAAGGATATTGGCCTTAAGTTTCGACACTATTACCATGACACGTGCTGAACCACCTTTTGATGAATTCGATATTGTAATTCCTATTCCATTATCACCAGATGAAATAAAATTCCTCCGCTTCCGTGAAACGTGGTCATATGATCTAAAAACATTTATGGTTACGAAAACAATCAGCGAATATGCCCCTGTAATTAAAATGAATTACAATGATCCCGATTCCTCGTATAACGAGGCCAATGTAAAGTATCTTCCTTTGTTCTGGATCAAATGCAATGCACAGAAGAGCGACAATAAAAATTACATCACCCTCACCCATCTGATCGAATCGAACTGCAAAATGGCAAAATCAGGATTAAATTTCTTTGGAATGTATAACCAGGTTTCTATTTCTGATGATACAGTTTCAAGAAAAACTTTTTTTAATGAACTATGCAATTCTGCCCAGAGCGGCATTACGAAAATTTATAGTCCACAGGAGGTCACAGATTATTTATTGTATGACTCTGATGTTCTGGAGCCCATGGAAAAGGACGAATGGGGAAGCACTTTCAGCCGCAACGACACACTGACATATACCCGAACCGAGCCACCTTATGATGAATACGACAGTATCATTCATTACAAGCTTGATCCGAACTCACTCGGGCTGTTCAGGTTCCAGGAAGAATGGCTGATTGACCCCACCACGCTAGAGATGAAAAAAGAGGTCATCAGTTTCACCCCTCCTGTTTTCAGCGTTGCAACACCCTAAAAATTTTTATTTATAATCTGGTATAGTTCTTCTTGTTCATCATCCATCTTCAATAGCCTGTTTTTAGTGACTTTCGAGTCAGGAAGGGTGTATGTTATCTGATACATATTATGTGTAACCTCAGCAGCCTTTTTCAATGAGAGGCTGGATTTTTCTGCATATAGCACCCGTTCTAATTCTTTGTAAATACAGTAAGCCGTAAAAGAAATACAGATGTGTGCTTCTATTCGATTTCGCAGTCTATGATATATTGGACGTATGCGTAAATCTGTTTTTGACATTCTAAATGCTTTTTCAATATGCCAAAGATTTTTATAGTTTTCTAATACTTCATTATTGGAAAGCTTGGTATTGGTAACATATCCCTTTAATCCATCCCATTCATTATCATTTGTATATTTTTCATAATCAATCTCAATCTTCACGTCGCCAATCATCTTAAGATATTTATTGTATCCTTTATTATTAATGTTTGATTTTGTGAGCCTGCCAGTCTTTATTAGTTTTTCTAAGCGATGTAATCCTCGTTGTCGATTATATGCATCCTTTGAAGCTCGTACGTTAGAGTAATTAACTACAAGTCTTGTTGTGATGGATTTTTTTATACTGATTATGGAGCCATCAATATATTTATTTTTCAGGATTTGATTCTTGATTTTGTCTGATTCATTTTTTAGACGCGCTCCAATAATATACTCGTATTGTTTTCCTTCTAATGCTTTAATGTTATCGTTTGAAAGAAGTCCTGCATCAGCGACAACTACCGGCTTATCCAAGTTAAATTTCTTGCTTATATTCTCAAGAAATGGGATGAGCGTATGCCCTTCGTATGTGTTGCCTTCATAAATATCATAACCTATTGCATAACCACCTAATCCGACAAGTAATCCAATAAAAATTTGTGGATTTTGATGTTTCCCATCTTTACTAAACCCTGTTTTCCTTAAATCATCCTCGTCGCTGGCTTCAAAATACAGAGTAGTCATATCATAAAATACAACACTAATATTTCCCTGCAAAACGTTGAGTGTATGTGCAAACGCAATTTGTTCAACTTGATCTTTTAATGTGTTATTAAGTTTATCCAGAAATCGATAGATCGCATCAATATCAAGCATTACACCTTGATAACGATATAAATAATCAATCGTCTTTAATTTGCTTAATGGAAATGCCATTCTGGATATAACCAGATGACGAAACATATCTTCGTTAATTTGATTGAACCCTATGAAATCATATATCTTACCAAATATAATTTCCGGCCCCAGAGTTCTGATACTTGCATTTGATAATGCTTCAAACAATGAATCTGCTAAAGAATCATCTTTGGAAACAAACAACTCCTGTTGTTTTGCGGCATTTTTTATTTCTTGTTTAGCAAATAAAATAAGTTCATCTATTTTCTGCTGCGTAGTGGCGGAACCAATAGTCTTAAATACTTTATACCTGCCATGAAATTTGCTGATAACCTG
>JAZDMF010000285.1:0-3616 GCA_043801235.1 Bacteroidota bacterium
CTACCATTGACGTATTTTTCTAAATAACTAACATTGAACGAAATAAATAATGAGTAATGAATAACGAATTTTGAATATCGAACTTGAATAAAACGTCATTTATATTGCTTTTTTTGTAAAAAATTATCCCTCAGTCTGACAGTATCATTATTTTAATTATATGTCAGGCTGAGTTAATCGAAACCTGACAAGTGTTTTAATCCGTTTTCGAGAAGCTACCATCGACGTATTTTTCTAAATAACTAACATTGAACGAAATAAATAATGAGTAATGAATAACGAATTTTGAATATCGAACTTGAATAAAACGTCATTTATATTGTTTTTTTTGTAAAAAATTACCCCTCAGTCCGACAAGTGCTAGTTTGTTTCAAAATCCCGACTCCTTCAAATGTTTCTTTTTCCTGAATAGATTCATATCCGACTGAACCATCTCCTTTACCAGCATCGGAAGGTCGTACACAGGTTTCCAGCCAAGCAATTTTCTTGCTTTTGCACTGTCGCCAACCAACATATCAATTTCGGTGGGACGGAAATAATTCTTATCAACCGCAACCACAACTTTTCCTTTCTCTATCCGGCATTCAGGATTGTCGCAACTTACCACATAACCTTTTTCATCAACTCCTTTTCCCCTGAACTCAATTATAATTCCCGCTTCCAGAAATGACATTGCAATAAAATCGCGTACTTTCGTAGTAATTCCTGTAGCAATCACAAAATCTTCGGGTTTCTCCTGCTGCAGCATAAGCCACATGGCTTCGATATAATCTTTGGCATGACCCCAGTCGCGGCTGGCATCAAGGTTTCCGACAAATACAACATCAGTCAGCCCCAAAGCAATTTGTGCAACAGCTCTTGTTATTTTGCGTGTGACAAAGGTTTCACCGCGTATGGGCGATTCATGGTTAAATAAAATGCCATTCACGGCAAACATATTGTAGGCTTCGCGGTAGTTCACGGTTATCCAGTAACTGTAGAGCTTTGCCACACCATAGGGCGAACGCGGATAAAAAGGAGTTCTTTCATTTTGAGGCACCTCCTGAACAAGGCCATACAACTCGGAAGAAGAAGCCTGGTAAATTTTTGTTTTTTTTATCATGCCCAGCAATCTTACTGCCTCCAGTATCCTTAATGTTCCAAGCCCGTCGGTATTAGCTGTATATTCGGGTTCTTCAAAGCTCACCTTCACATGCGACATGGCACCGAGATTATAAATTTCATCGGGCTGCACTTCCTGAATTATCCGAACGATATTGCTTGCATCGGTCAAATCGCCGTAATGGAGCTTGAATTTCAGGTTTTTCTCGTGAATGTCCTGATACAGGTGATCGATCCTGTCGGTATTAATAAGGGAACTGCGGCGCTTTATTCCATGAACATAATACCCTCTGCCGAGAAGAAATTCAGCCAGGTAAGCTCCGTCCTGCCCTGTAATTCCCGTAATGAGTGCTGTCTTCATTTTTATTATTTGATACAAAAATAACCTTTTTAGCTGACATAGATTTTGCAAAAATGATTTCACGCGAAGTCGCAAAGACGCAAAGAAATACAAAGTAAAAAAACATAAAACAAAGTCAGTCATTATATTTATTTTTACAAAAAAATCCTATGCCTCTTGTTTTCGCCACAAGCAATAAACATAAGCTTTATGAAATAAAGGAAGCGATCGGTGGCCGCATTGAAATCCTGGGCCTTCACGAAGCCGGAATAAACGAAGATATTCCCGAAACAGGCGCCACACTTGAAGAAAATACATTAATAAAAGCAAAATATATTTTTAACAAATATCATCTGAACTGCTTTGCCGATGACACCGGACTGGAAATTGAAGTATTAAATGGAAGACCCGGTGTTTATTCAGCAAGATATGCCGGGAAAGACTGCAATTTCGGGCACAATATAAAAAAGGTACTAAGCGAAATGCTGACCATAGAAAACCGTAAAGCAAGATTTCGTTGTGTCATTGCCCTTATCCTTGATGGAAAAATTGATTTTTTTGAAGGTATTGTCAATGGGAGGTTGCTCTATGAAAAGCGCGGACAGGGAGGCTTTGGATATGATCCGATTTTTGTTCCGGAGGGTTATGACCAAACTTTTGCCGAAATGCCCGTAGAAGAAAAAAATAAAATAAGCCACAGGGGGATTGCTGTGAGCAAACTTGTGGAGTACCTTACGTCAACTTCCTTTAAAATATAAGGATTTGAAGAGAGTTACTGGTTACTGGTTGCTGGTTGCTGGTTGATAAAAGCTAAATTCTTCAATTTTTACTTTGCTTTATTGTTCTGTATTTGTTTATTGCTTTGTTTAATGATTTCTTAATGGAGTTGAACGAAAATATTATTTGAAAAACCGAAAGGTTTTTTAACGATGAATCACATTTTCAATCAGAATCGAAAACATTTCCTTAAGCGAAATACCATACGCCAGAGCCTGCTTGGGAACAAGGCTGGCAGCACTTAAACCAGGAATAGTATTCACTTCAAGGAAGTATGGTTCATTGTTTTTTACAATGTAATCGAAACGGGCCACGCCTTTGCAGTTGAATTTACGGAAAAGATGAAGCGACATTTTCCTGCATTTTTCATGTATTTCCCGGGGTACACGTGCAGGGGTTATTTCATCGGCCATACCAGGGTCATATTTTGCAGTATAATCAAAAAACTCACGTTTCGGAACAATTTCAGTCATCGGGAATGCAATAAGCTCATTGCCTTTCTGCAGAATGCCACAAGTCACTTCATGTCCTTCAATAAATTCCTCAATCAGCACCTCCGCATCTTCTTTCAGGGCTATTGCAATGGCTTCATCCATCTCTTCTCTTTTCTTCACTTTGGTAATTCCAATGCTCGAACCTCCATTGTTGGGTTTGACAAAGCACGGAAGGCCCGTGATTTTTAAGATTTCATCCATATTAAATTTTTCGTTTGATTTCAGGAGCACAGATTTGGCTATGGTGGCGCCGTAACACCCGGCCAAGGCATGGCTGTAGTTCTTGCTGAAAGTGATTGACGAAGATATAACGCCTGAAAAAGTATAAGGAATACCCATCATGTCGAAATAGCCCTGAAGCTTGCCGTCTTCGCCCGGTGTGCCGTGTATGGCAATAAATGCCGCATCGAATACTATTTTTTTTCCGTTATCGGTTACGGAAAAATCATTCTTGTCCACATTGCTTTCGCTTCCATCAGCAGCCATGTATTTCCAATTACTTCCCGTGAGCAGAATTGTAAATACATTGAATTTTTCCTTATCGATATTCCCGCCGATGATCTTAGCGCTTTGCAGCGAAATCGCCAGTTCGCCTGAATTGCCACCGGTTACCAGTGCTATGTTTTTCTTTGATGCCATGTTAGGAAATTTAATTTATCATTTTTTACATTCAACCCCCTTCAGGGTTGAGACCATATAGTTGTTTTCATTTATTCATATTCGACCCGCTTTGCGGGTCACACATTATTTCCAATGCTATTCTACCCGCCGGCGGATTGTTAAAAGTCAGTTATTTCATTTATTCATATTTGATCCACTCCATGGGTCTTTTATTATATCATTCAACTTAAAATCCCGTAAGGGATTTAATGTGAATATTAAAAACCTTTCCCTCAGTAACTCC
>JAZDMF010000114.1:0-13768 GCA_043801235.1 Bacteroidota bacterium
TAGGGAGTTTTATTCAAAGCCATAAATCCTATTGCTGGTGAGTTGCTCTCCAGCAGAGCTCACTTCCTCTTCAGATTTATGACACAAAAATAAAAAAATAAATAATTGCTCTGAAATTTGGTTTGCAACATAGAAGGCAGGTCGAAGTATGACAACCACTGTCTTATCAGGTCATTCTTCGATAAACTCAGAATGACATTTGCGTCATTTTATTATTAACCTGACACTAGTTGCTCAACCCATTGACTTTATCTACATCTGAACAGTATTAATAATCTTAGTGTACACTATTTTTGATCACATATATCTGGCTTGAGTAAGAATATTCGTGTTTTCCGGCTTTTTTATTTGAGATATACCCTCGACAGAATCCATTAAACAATTTTTGTTTGCCATTTTTATATTTCTCGCTCAGCAGACTGACGTAATATGAATCAAACTTCATTGGAATGGTTTTTACTATTTCAAAACCGTGGTTTTGTAATAGCCGTCCCAGTGTATTAGGTGTAAAATGGTATAAATGCCTGGGTACATCATAAGCGGCCCAGAATTTTTTATAATATTCGGCATCGTACGATTCGTGGTGTGGCACTGCAATAAATAAAAATCCGTCCTGCGATAATATTTTTTTCATCTCTTGTACTCTCTTATTAAGTTCTGGCACGTGTTCAAGAACATGCCATAGCGTAATTGCCCCGAATGAGTGATATGGTATTTTATCTATCTCTTTTTCGTCAATCACTTCAATTCCGTACTGCTTTATTGAGAATTTTCTGGCCTCTGAATTTGGTTCCATTCCAAGTGTTTCCCAATTATTCTTTTTGAATAATGACAATAATTCCCCGCTACCGCTTCCAATATCAAGTATGTTTTTTTCTGTTGAAAATGAATTGACCAGTTTATACTTTTTATTATGAGTAATTTGACGAATTCTTTTATAAATTTTGTTTACAATTCCCTTCTCCGATCCTGAATGAGAGATATAATCCGGCGATTCGTAATAATTTTTCAGGTTTTGAATTTCAGGACGGGGGTTTACAAAAACAAGCCCGCAGTTTTTGCATTTTTTCAGGAAAAATCTTTCTTTCGTGAGAAAATAGTCTGTACATTGCATGAAATCTGCAAACTCATTTCCATCACAAATTTCACATTTTAATATTTCTTCCATTTTTAAATTGTTTCACGTGAAACAATAAAATTATCGTCCAAAATACACCAGCAATACCGAAATGTCGGCCGGTGAAACTCCGCTTATCCTGGAGGCCTGCCCTATTGTTGAGGGTTTGATTTTTGCCAGTTTTTCGCGAGCTTCGCTTGATAATGATTTAAGCTTACTGTAATCGAATTTTTCCGGTAGATTTATTTTTTCAAGTTTTGTAATTTTTTCGGCTATTTCTTTTTCCTTATCTATATACCCTTCGTATTTTAACAGGATTTCCACCTCTTCAAGGATTTCATTTTGTTCTTTTCCAAGCGCCAATCGGTTAATAAACTGTTGAAAAGATTGTATTTGCGTTAACAAATCATGAACACCAAGCTGAGGTCTTAATAAAATGTTACTAACTTTCGTTTTATGAGAAATAATATTTGTGTCTTTCGTTGTTAATAAGCTGTTTATTTCTTCTGGCGATGTATTTTCTTTTTTAAGAAACAAAATAATTTTATCAATATTTTCTCTTTTACTATACAGTTTATCCAATCTCTTCTTTTCGTTCAGTCCAATTTCAAATCCTTTGGGCACAAGCCTTAAATCCGCATTATCCTGTCGTAACAATATTCTGTATTCCGCTCTGGAAGTAAACATGCGGTAAGGTTCCGAAGTGCCTTTTGTGACCAGATCATCAATTAAAACGCCAATATATGCTTCTGATCTTTTCAAAATGAATTTGACGAGTTTATTTATTTTTCTTACCGCATTAATGCCTGCCATTAAACCCTGGCATGCTGCTTCCTCATAACCTGTTGTTCCGTTTACCTGCCCTGCAAAAAATAAATTCTCAATTATTTTGCTTTCGAGATTCTGATACAATTGGGTAGGGGGGAAAAAATCGTACTCTATAGCATATCCCGGCCTGAATATTTTAACATTTTCAAAGCCTGTTATTTTTTTCAATGCTTCGTATTGAATTTCTCCGGGAAGTGATGAAGAAAATCCGTTTATGTAATATTCAACTGTGTTCCATCCTTCAGGCTCAATGAAAAGCTGGTGCCTGTTTCGTTCTGAAAATCGTTCTACCTTATCTTCAATTGACGGGCAATAGCGTGGCCCTATCCCTTTTATTCTTCCGACAAATAAAGGAGATCTGGAAAATCCTTTTCTTAAAATATCATGCACTTCACTGCTTGTGTAAGCAAGGTAACAGGATCGTTGTTTTTTGAGTTTTGGAGTATTTGTAAAAGAAAATCTTCCCGGATTGTCATCTCCTTTCTGTTCTGCCATTTTACTAAAATCCAGCGATCGTCCGTCAACCCGAACAGGGGTTCCTGTTTTCATCCTGTCGCTTTTAATTCCAAATTCTGACAGGCATTCTGTTAATCCTTTTGAATGAGCATCTCCATAACGTCCGCCCGAAAATTGTTTTTCCCCAATATGTATTATGCCGTTTAAAAAAGTTCCGTTTGTTAATATTACCGTTTTTGATTTTATTATTATTCCGAGTGAAGTTTTAACTCCAATCACTTTATTTTCTTTTACCAGTACTTCAATCACGGTGTCCTGCCAAAAATCCAGTCCGGTAATTTTTTCCAAAGCATTTCTCCATTCAACAGAAAACAGGGTTCTGTCGTTTTGCGATCTTGGGCTCCACATGGCAGGACCTTTTGATCGGTTCAGCATGCGAAATTGTATCATGGTTCTATCCGTAATTATAGCTGACAGCCCTCCTAATGCGTCAATTTCGCGCACTATCTGTCCTTTAGCCACTCCGCCCATTGCTGGGTTGCACGACATCTGGGCCATGTTGGTCATGCTCATTGTAACCAGCAGTGTTTTCGCACCCAGGCGGGCGGCAGATCCGGCGGCTTCACAACCTGCATGACCTGCTCCGACAACTATGACATCATATTCCTGCAGCATATAAAATTGTTTCACGTGAAACAATTACAAATATTTATTATATATGTCTTTAATATAAATGTTTTCTTTGAGAGTCATATCAAGCTTTTCAGACCTATCTGAATCTGAATATCCCGTCAAATGCAAAACTCCGTGCGCCATCACCCTGAAAAGCTCTTCAATAAAAGGTATTTTGAATTTTCCGGCATTTTCTTCCACCCGTTCTATACTTATATATATATCACCCGACACCCTATTGCCTTCTGAATAATCAAAGGCTATCACATCGGTATAGTTTTCCCTGTTTAAATATTGTGTATTGATGTCAGCGAGGGAAGAATCATCACAAAAAATAAAGCAAATTGTGCCTGTTCTTTTTTTTTCGTGAGTAACTATTGTTTTTATCCAGCTTGCAATGATGGTCTTTTTTTTTATCCTGAAGGATGTCTTTTCAAAAAAGAAGTTTACGGATACTCGCATGAAACATCCGGTTAAAAAGAGCCTAATTACCGGTATCGGTTTGTGAAGAGGAAGAGGTTTCTTTAATACCTGTGTATTTTTTGAGAAGATTCATTCTTTCAACAGCCAGTTCATGGTTTATGCTGGTTATTTTAAAAATAACCTCAACGCTGGACCCATTTTCGGTAAAATAAACTTCGTCGGCAAGGTGTTTAATAAGAAAAATGCCGCGTCCTTTAGCCTGATTGGCATCAATACTAAGGTCGGTAGGGTCGGGGATCAAATTTATGTCGAAGCCCTTGCCTTCATCTTTAACAACAAACGACAATCCTTCAGGCCTGGATGAAAAGATAAGCTGAACATGTTTCGACGGATCATTGCCGTTTCCATGTTTCATGGCGTTTTCAACAGCTTCGGTAAGCGCAACAAGAATATTGCCAAAATACGTATTATTGATATTGAACTCATCGCAAATATCTTCCACAAACTTTTCAACTTTGTGAATGTTTTCGGGCAAAGAGGGCAAAATAAGCTGAAGTTTTCCGGTAATCATAACAAATTCCTATTCCACAAAGTTATAAAAATATTCATTCACTTTATTTTTATAAAAAGTTTTTAACGATGGCGGGATTGTTTTCAACAACTCCACTTCTTTCAATTTTATACTATTATACTCAAAAAACTTCGCAGGGTTACTGTAAATTTCATTTTTTGCTTCGTTTGATTCCCTTTTTTCGTCAAGTTCCCTTTCTTTTTCAGCCTTTTCCGATTCCAGAAGACGGGTTAAAATTTCTTTCTGGCGTTCAAGGGTTTCGCCTGAAAGCATTTTATTCACAAGTTCCGTTTCGGTTTCCTCCATCTGGTTCATCAGGTCGTTCAGGTTTCCGGTATTGGTGTTTCCGTCCGACTTCAATTGTTCCATCATTTCCTGCAGTTGATTTCGGATTGCTTCCTGTTCTGCAGCAAGTTTAGCCAATTGTTCACTAAGTGATTTTTGTCCGTCGGTGCCATTTGGATTGATTCCGTTTTTCAAATCCTCCATGGCCTTGTTCAATTGCTCCTGAAGCTGGCGCATTGACTTGAACGAAGGGTTACCGCTTCCGGGTTTTTTACAGCTTCCCGACTTTGAACAGCTTCCTGATTTTGAGGCGCATTGTTGCTGCATGGCGCTTAGTGTTTCTGAAAGCATAAGCGCAAGATCGTTGATTGAAGTCATTGCCAGTTGTTGTTTGGCCTTGGCGGAATTAGTGTTTCGCGAACTTAAGCTGGTCAGGGCATTTGTAATGTTATTATTGATATCCGATATTTCCTGATTAACGAAGGATTCTATCTGTACCTGGCGCTTACTCAGAGCAAAAAGGGAATCTTCAATCATTTGTAAGTCGTCTTTCAGGTCTTTTTGTTGCTGGATAATGGTATTGTACTTCGGATCGGTTGATTTGGTTTCGCCTAACTGGCTTATCAGGTCTTCCTGGTCAAATGAGGCTTTAATAAGGTTCTCAAGAATATCGCGCAATGCGTCAATGTCTTCGCCCATGTTCTCCATTTCCATGTCATTTTGCATTTGCTCCATTTTTTCAGCAAGGCTTTTCATCTGGTCGGAAGCATTTTTCTGCGATTGCGAGGCCTTTTTATTTTTATTATTATTAAGGTTTTCTGTACTGTTTTCCATTTCCTGCTGAATACTGTTTTCCTCGGTATCGGTGCTGTCAAGATTGTTGGGCTCTTCAAGTTCCTGGTTTTTTTTCTGCAGGCTGTCAATGTCATTCCGCACATCCTTAAACTCTTTGTTCAGTTCTTCCTGCTCGCTTTTCAGCTTGGTGTTTTCATCAGTATCTGCCTTTTCCGTTTTTTCAGATAATTCTTTTTGTTTTTCCGAAAGTTCATTGAGTTTTTCAATGGTCTCATTCAACTTTTTTTCAAATTCAAGCTGTTTGAATAACTCCAGGTTGCGGTCAAGCTGTTTTTCAAGGTCTTTGCTTGAAAGTTTCATTTTTTCAAGCAGATCATTCACCTTGTTCTTGTCAAGCTTATCAAGCATTTCCTGAATCTTTTTGAAAAGCTCTTTCATTTCATCGGTCATTAGTTCGTCAAAAAGCTTATTCAGTTCTTCCTGCTTCTTCAAAAGCTCTTCGTTGTTGGCCTGGTAATGTTCTTCAAGATTTGTTTTCTTAAGGTTTTCTTTCTGGATAAGATCAACTTTGTCCTGCAGGTTTTTTTGAAGGTCAAGAATATCCTGCAATTGCTTTTTTTCCTGCCATGTGAGCGTTTTTTTATCAATCAGGTCCTTGCTGAATTTTTCGATTTCTTTTTGTAGTTTTTTGGCTTCGGTAATCGATTCCGTAAGGTCGTTTTTTATCTTTTCATTTGATTCTTCGGTCTTATCTTCCAGTTCATCACGGGAAGGAAGTTTATAAACAAGTTTTTCCGAACGGGTTGCTTTGCTGCCATTCACTCCATCGTTATCCCACACTTCAAAACAATATTCAAATTCATCGCCTGGTTCCGTAGCAATATCGCTGAAATCGTAGAAAAAATAAAATTCCTGCTGTGTAAGGGAATTACTGATAGTAACCGGTTTTATTTCGGAGCGTTTTGTAACAAGGGAATCTTCGCCGTTCAGTTTACGGTAATTAAATGTAAGCCCGAGGAAACCGTAATCATCTTTAATCATTCCTTTGTAATAGCGTTGTGTCTCGTTCACAGAATCGCTGTATTCAACAACTTTTATGGTAGGGTAGGCATCGGCAATTACACTGATAGTATATGTGAGCGAGTCGCTGTTTGCAAGAAATTCATTTGATGGAATAATGGAATAATTCTGACTGTTTTTAAAAACTGCTGAATACGAAAAATTATTATCCGATTTGTTTTCGGAGCTAACGCTTTTGTCCTTAAACCTAAGCTTCATTTCTTTTGTGTCCTTTGTAAGGAAATGCCATTTTATTTCTGTGCCTTCGGGAACAACAAGGTCGCCGGTATTAATGAGCGATTCGCTTTGTTTTCCAAGATAAGCAGGATAGGTAAGCGATACATCAAAATTCAGGATCATTGGCTTTGGAATAACTGATATCTCGTATTCCTTTGAATAATAATCATCCGCTAACAGCTGAAATGTTTGATTTTTCTGAAGATTTTTAAAGTTATAATGAAAGTTAACGGTATTATCTTTTACCAGCTGGTATTCGTTTCCATTGATTTCAATAAAAACATTTTCCGGTATTTCCTCACCGGTCATTTTCACATTCAATAAAAAATCTTCCTGCTGTACCACTTCCATTGATTTGTTCTGTATTGTAAACTGGAACGGGGCTTCGCGTTCATAATACGTGCCATGATGCAACAGCCTGTTCGTTGGATCGGTGATCAGCCCGGGAGCTGCAATGATCATAAAAAGCAGAAGCAACAAAGGAATGCCGGCATATTTCAGGTATTTCCTGTTTTTTTTCAGGTCGATGGCAATATGAAAAGGAACTGGGTTTAGCTGCACAATTCGCTGATCAATGCTTGCTTTAATAAGCATTGCATTCTCCGGATTTGAATCGGCAAGTTGCTTTAGCTGCAGCGTATTGAGAAGTTTATCCTTTATATCGGAAAAATGCTTTCCTATTATTCCGGCCGCCTGTTCATGCGAAATAATTTTACCGATACGAAACAACTTAAATAACGGGGTGAAAAAATAAAAATAAAGAATACTGGCATTTATTATAATAAAGGAATAGAACATAATAGAACGTACAGCAATTCCGAAATGCCCGAAGTATTCAAGGGTGGTGATTACAATAAAAAAAACAAGAATGGTGGCAAGGGAATAAATACCGCCTTTTATCAGAAAATTCTTATAATATTTCCTGATGAATTCATCAAGCTTGTTAATTAATATTTGATAGTTGTCAGCCAAAGGTTTATTATGTTTCTACAATAACGAAGCGTTCCTTGTTTTATTACCTGAATCATTTTTGTTGTTTAAGATTTACTGCCATAAAAGATGAATGCAAATTTAAGGTTCCATACAAAGATACGTAATCCGGTAAGCATTATTAGTACTTTTACAAAAATTTAAACCAATTATGGGCCACAAAAAGAAAGCCAAAAACAGCCAGAATCCGATGGTAAATGATATTCTTGGAATTTTTGCCAATAATCCGGGCAAAGCATTTAACTATAAACAAATAGCCAAACAAATATCGGTTAATGATAAAAGTAATAAACAATTACTGAGTGTTTTATTAGAAGACTTGATGCGCAGAGGTGCGATAACCCAGGAGGATAGAGGAAAGTATATGATTAATCCGGACATGGTGAAGTTTTACGGCAACCCCAAAAACACCATTACCGGAATTGTTGATATGAAACCAACGGGAAAAGCTTATATTATTTCGGCTGAAGCCGGCGAAGATGTACAAATTGCCACGAACAATACGAACCGTGCCCTGCATGGCGATACGGTAAAGGTTCATATTTTCCCGCAACGAAAAGGACGTAAAACGGAAGGCGAAATTGTTGAAATAATAAAAAGAGCAAAAACACAGTTTGTGGGCGTGCTTGAAGTGTCGCAAAAATTTGCTTTTGTTGTGCCTGATAATACATCCATGCCTGTGGATATTTTTATTCCGCACGAAAATCTGGGTGCTGCAAAAAACGGACAAAAAGTGGTAGTTGAAATTGCTGATTGGCCCGCCAGCGCTAAAAATCCTTTTGGAAAAATCATCCATGTTCTGGGAATGCCCGGCGAAAACAATGTGGAAATGAATTCCATACTTGCTGAATTCGGCTTTCCTCTTGAGTTTCCAAAAAACGTTCTGAACGATGCCGGAAAAATATCAATAGAAATAGGCGAAAATGAAATAAAAATACGAAGGGATTTCAGGAAAGTAGTTACCATTACTGTAGACCCCGAAGATGCAAAAGATTTTGATGATGGCCTTTCCATTTCATGGCTTCCTAACGGAAATTACGAGGTGGGTGTTCATATTGCCGATGTATCACATTATGTAAAGCCCGGCAGCAGCGTTGATAAGGAAGCTTATGAGCGCGGAACATCTATTTACCTGGTTGACAGGGTGATCCCGATGCTTCCCGAAAAATTATCGAATCAGTTATGTTCGCTGCAGCCACATGTTGACAAGCTTTGCTTTTCGGCTGTTTTTGAACTGAATGAAAATGCTGAAGTGCTGAATCAATGGTTTGGAAAAACCATCATCAATTCAAACCATCGCTTTAATTACGAAGAAGTGCAGCAGGTTATTGAAAAAGGGGAGGGGCTGTTCTCTAAAGAAATACTGAAACTGCATCAGTTGGCTTCAGCCTTGCGTAAAGAACGTTTCCGCAATGGCTCTATAGCTTTTGAAACCACCGAAGTGAAATTTAAATTAGATGAAAAAGGAAAGCCTTTAAGTGTGTATATAAAGGAATACAAGGATTCCAACAAGCTGATAGAAGATTTTATGCTTCTGGCAAACCGAAAGGTTGCTGAATTTGTTGGAAGGAAAAAAAATAGAGCAACAGCAAAAACTTTTGTTTACCGTATTCACGATGAACCCAATCCTGAAAAGCTTACTTCGTTTACTGAATTTGTAATGAAATTAGGATACAAAATGAAAACGGTTTCAAGAAAAAGCACGATAGATTCTTTTAATAAACTGTTGGAAGATGTTACAGGCAAAGGGGAACAGAACATGGTTGAAACTCTGGCAATACGCACTATGGCGAAAGCATATTACAGTACAGATAATATAGGGCATTATGGTTTATCGTTCGATTATTATTCGCATTTCACTTCGCCCATACGACGTTATCCCGATCTAATGGTTCATCGTTTATTGTTTGAGTATTTGAATAATGGCGCTTCAGCTAACAAAGACGAGTGTGAAGAAAAATGCAAGCATTCTTCGGATATGGAAAAACTTGCCGCCGATGCCGAACGCGCATCTGTAAAATACAAACAGGTCGAATTTTTGGTTGATAAAATAGGGCTGGTGTTTGATGGCGTAATTTCGGGCGTAAGCAAATGGGGATTGTTTGTTGAGCTAAAGGATAACAAATGCGAGGGAATGGTTTCGCTGCGCGATATGGAAGACGATTTTTATTACCTTGATGAAGATAATTATTGTGTGACAGGCCAACGCAACGGTACAAAATATAAACTTGGCGATGATGTAAAGATAAAAGTAAAAAAGGCCAACCTCTCCAGAAAACAATTAGATTTTGAGTTGATATAAAACCACAAGCCCTCTTTGAATTTGGGATTTGGGATTTGGAACTTGGGACTTAATATTTTAAATCAGGTTTAGCCTGCTGAAAAGTTCCTTGCGGTAAAGGCCGCCGATGGGGATGACTTTCATTTTTCCTTCGATAACCAGGTCAGGATATTTTATGGAGAATATTTTATCGAGGCGAACGATGAACGAACGATGCACCCTTACAAAATCCTTGGCAGGAAGAATGCGTATCATTTCTTTCATAGTTGTGTGCGTTGTATAGATATTGTCGGAAGTATTGATAACAACGTAATCCTTCAGGGCTTCAACAAAGAAAACATCTTCAAATTTTATTTTATTCAGCCTGTAATCAGCGCGGACAAAAATGCTGTCTTTTGATTCTTTGTTTTCAACAATAGAGTGATAAAGATCTCTTTCGCGTTTCACCAAAGAATCTTTTTCGTGCTTGTACATGGCCATTTCAATTGTAGTCTGCAGTTCTTTTTCTTTAAACGGCTTTATAATATAGCCATAGGGTTCGGCAATTTTTGCCTTGCTTAAAGTATTATCATCGGCATAAGCAGTGAGGAAAATAACAGGGATATCGTAATTTTCGCGGATAGCATTCGCTGCCTCAACACCATTGATATCGCCTTTAAGCATGATGTCCATAAGCACCAGATCGGGACGCGACTGTTCAACTTCTTCAATGGCTTTTTCGCCTGAAGCAACAATAGTGGGAACTGTGTAACCCAATTTTTTTAAGCTATTCTGGATGTCTTTTGCGACTATGCTTTCATCTTCTACGACTAAGATTTTAAGTTTTGCCATGAATGTATGTTTTTTAAGATTAATGTTTAAAAGTAGTAATAAATTTTATTCTGTCAGCAAATTTAAGATTTTTTTTCTTTATCGAGCAATGAATTTTTATTGTAAATCAAGTTATTGAAGAATAATGAAGTATTTTTATTTTTGCTCTGCTGACACAAAGATATAATCTTTCCGTGAAAAGACAAAAGCGATAAATTGCTTTCGTTCAAATCCTAAAAGTATTATATAATTAAAAGCTTAAGTTCTTTTGAATAATCATACTGCAAATCTTCATGCAGCACGAGAATTGTTTTTTGGATTTTCAGGATCTGTCTTTGGTAAAGATTATATAATACCGGGCTTTTAT
This sequence comes from Bacteroidota bacterium, assembly GCA_043801235.1. Taxonomy (GTDB): domain Bacteria; phylum Bacteroidota; class Bacteroidia; order Bacteroidales; family CG2-30-32-10; genus DAOQAK01. The sequence continues at coordinate 10,892 of JAZDMF010000114.1, forward strand.
GAAGCGGAAATCCTGAGTTTTTAAATTTATGACAAAAATATATTAGCAATTCTATTTCTGTTTCTTTGATACCCGAGTATCTGATGTGTTTATTTGTTGTCCGCAAGATTTTTCGCAAACTTTTTTTTATAAAATATACATTGCTTCTGTTCATTTCTTCAAACTGAAAATCAATGTCGGCTTGGATCCCTTTTATATAAGCTCGTTCGTCATGAGCCTCGAATAGCAGGTATGTCAGGAGTTCTTTGTTTTCTTTTTTGTATTTTATCAATCGGGTACAGATTTGCAAAATCTGTGAATGAGTTTTGGATGCAAATTCGTTTTTGATTTCTTTTTGCGAGGCGGCTTTCATAAGACAAGGATATTATTCGCCTGAATCATCTTCGGTTGGTGGTTTTATTTTTACACCATCGTATTTTATTTCAATTCCGTTTTTAAACGTGGTTATTAAAAAAAGTGTTCCTGTATAATCGTATTTAAACCAGTCGCCTTCTTTTTTACCCATGATGTAATATCCCTCATCTTTTATTTTACCATTATCCCAGAAAAATTTATGCCTGCCATCAGGATTGTCATCCAGAAAACTGCCGGAAAAGCAGAGGTTACCGTTATCATAAATATATTTCCATTCGCCTTCGCGTCCACCGCTTTTATAGGAGCCTTCCATCACAATATCACCTTCATGATAATACCACAGGCCTTCTTCAAGGTCATCCACAAATTCTCCTTTGGCTACTATGGTTCCTGAATCGGTATATTCTGTCATAACACCGTTTCTTAATCCGTTAATAAATGTTTCTTCGCGTAGTTTGCTGCCGTTATCGTAATACCATATCCATTCACCATCAGGAGTTTCATTTTTAAGAAAAGTTCCTGTTTGTTCCACTTTTCCGTTTTTATAATAATATTTCCAAGCGTCTATTCTCTGGCTGGCAATATATTTTCCTTCCCCTTTTAATTCTCCGGTATCGTGATATTCTTTCCATGAGCCTTGTTTCATACCATTGTCATCAACAATTCCGTCGCCAATAATAATTCCATTCTTATATACTTTTGCCGAATCAACTTTTCCATCGGTGGAATAAATCCTGCTTATGCCTTCAGGAATATTATCTTTAAAACCACCTCTTTTCTTTACTTTACCATCAGGGTAATATTCTGTTTTAATATCTAGTTTGGTGACTTCTACTGCTTCAATCTGGATTTCGCCGTTTATATATTTCGAAACATTTTTTAAAGTACCGTCGGGAAAATAATCTTTAAAATACCCGTTTTTTATTCCATACTTGTAATAGCCTTCTGATTCTATAACGCCGTTAGCAAAAAAAGTAACCCATTTTCCATGTTTTACACTGTCGTTTGTATATTGGTTCACTTTTTCCTTGCCTATCATGTAGCCGCTCTTGTATTCATACAAAGCAATAATAGTGCTATCGGGCGAATATTCGCGTGCAATTCCCTGTTCTTTGCCTTTTATAAAATTGACCGCAAGCCGTATTTTTCCGTTAGGATAACAGTATGAGGTATAGCCTTCTTTAATATCGTTTTTATAATTTTCTTTTATTATTTCATCAGCTGAATATGTTGTTTTTAATCCGTTTTTTTTTTCCTGTGATATAATTTATTTCAAGAATCACTTTTCCACTATCATTGTAGAATTTCCATATACCGTCAAGTTCAAAATTTTTCCTGTTTCCTTCACTTTTTAACATTGCGTTCTCATAATATGTTTTCCAGTAATTATCTGGTTTTCCATCTTTCATATACCCCTCGCTTGATATTTTACCATTTCCGTATCTGAAAACAGTATACGTACCGAGCAGCGAAGAATCTTTCTGGGAAAAAACAAAAAACGGCAGAAAAAATATAAGTAACAGTAGTTTTCTCATAATCATTTACATGCTTACAAATTTAGCATAATTCAACTTATCCACCAATTATTTTGAAAGTTCAAGCATTTTTAAAACAGGTATCCTGGCTTTATTCATCAACTCTTCCGGCATTAAAATTTCGGGTTGCTCATTTTTTATGCACAAATACAATTTTTCCAGAGTATTTTTTTTCATATGCGGGCAGTCATTACATGCACAAGTATCATCATTGGGTACAATGATAAATTGTTTAAACGGTGATCCTTTTTTCATCTGATGAATTATACCTGTTTCAGTAGCTATAATAAATTTTTCCGCTTTATCAGTACGTGTATATTTAAGCATGGCTGTTGTTGATCCTATAAAATCTGATATTGCTAAAACCGTTGCTTTACATTCAGGATGTGCTATAAGTTTTGCATCAGGATATTGATTCTTTAAATTTATAACTCTTTCAACTGTAAGAATATCATGCACTTCACAGGTGCCGTTCCATAAAACCATATTTTTTCCGTTAACGCTGTTAATATAAGCACCTAAATTTTTATCAGGACAAAAAACAATATTTTTTTCTTTAGGAATACTATCAATAATTCTTACAGCATTACCCGATGTACAGATAATATCGGACATGGCTTTTATTTCGGCTGTACAATTAATATAGGAAACAACCAAATGGTCTGGATATGATAACATAAATTTATTAAAATCATCCGGTTTACACGAATCGGCAAGCGAACATCCTGCAGTAATGTCAGGCACAACAACCTTTTTACCTGGATTTAATATTTTAGCTGTTTCGGCCATAAAGTGCACTCCTGCAAATATTATGATATCAGCATAATTCTCCTGCGCTTTTTTTGCTAAAGCTAAACTATCACCTATATAATCGGCAATATCCTGAATTTCCGGCAACTGGTAATAATGCGCAAGAATAATCGCATTCTTTTCAGCTTTCAATTTTTTAATTTCATCAAGAATATTTAAATTTGATTCAACCTGATGT
>JAZDMF010000306.1:0-3366 GCA_043801235.1 Bacteroidota bacterium
TATATCTATTTTAATGACCTTAAATTCTTTAATTTACAGTACGTCTTCCATTAAGTGAACCCTAATAATAAACTTTATTGAAATCAAGGTTCCTCGATTTTATATATTTATTTATTCTCCATGCATCCCAGTGCAAAAAAAGGTGTTTAAATTCTTTTTCTGACACAATGAAAAATTGTTGAGAAACAATAATCAGGATTCTTTTTTGTTCAGCAGAGGGACAAACCGGAATGTTCCCCATTGTGTACTTGTGGTAGTATTATCTTCTTTTTTCTCAATGGTTGTCATAATCTGTATATCGCCTTCACCAAGCGGAATTACAAGAATTCCACAGGGTTTCAACTGCTTAATCAATTGTTCAGGTATATGAGGCGCACCTGCTGTGACCAATATCCTGTCGAAGGGTGCGAAGGCAGGAAGTCCTTTATAACCATCTCCGAAAAATAAACGGGGATTGTAACCAATGGTTGGCAGAAAATTTTTTGTTTTCTGAAAAAGCGATTTTATTCGTTCAACAGAAAACACTTTTGCTCCTATTTCAATCAGTACGCAAGCCTGATACCCGGAACCAGTACCTATTTCAAGCACTTTCATTCCTTTTTTCACCTGAAGTATCTGTGATTGAAAAGCAACTGTATAGGGCTGGGATATTGTTTGTCCCTCGCCTATTGGAAATGGCTTATCCTGGTATGCAAACTCCAGAAATGACGAATCCATAAACAAATGCCTTGGGATTTTTTCAATGGCAGCCAGAACATTTTCGTCGGCAATGCCTTTGTCACGAATGCCTTCAGCAAGTTTTCTCCTTAGTCCTTTATGCTTAAATGTGTCAATCATCAATTGTTGAAAAGTAGTTCAATGATATTTTGCGAAAGTACAGAAATCGTTGACCATAAAAAATTACTTTTGCAAAAAATAATCAACCATGTTAAAAATCGGCGTACTTGGAGCAGGGCATCTTGGAAAGATACATATTAAATGTATCAAGGAAATCAGCGGTTACGAATTTCTTGGTTTTTACGACCCCGATGATGAAATCTCACGGCAGGTCGAGAACGAATTCGGCATCCTGAAATATGCATCCATAGACGAATTGATAAACGATGCGGATGCTGTTGACATTGTTACGCCCACAGTTTCGCATTTTGACTGCGCTTCGAAAGCCCTGCGGAAATCGAAGCATGTTTTTATTGAAAAACCTTTAACCACGTCCGTTTGTGAAGCGAAATCGCTTATTGACCTTGCCGGCGAAGCCAATGTAAAAGTACAGGTGGGGCATGTAGAACGCTTTAACCCTACATTTCTTGCAGTGATACCTTATTTCCATAACCCGATGTTCATCGAAACGCACCGCCTGGCACAGTTCAACCCGAGAGGCACCGATGTTCCTGTAATTCTTGACCTGATGATACATGATATTGATATCGTGCTCAGCGTTGTGAAATCGAACATAAAAAAAATAAGTGCCAGCGGTGTTTCGGTAGTCAGCGATTCGCCCGACATTGCCAACGCACGCATTGAGTTCGACAACGGATGTGTAGCCAACCTCACAGCAAGCCGTATTTCCATGAAAAACATGCGCAAATCCAGGTTCTTCCAGCGCGATGCATACATTTCTGTAGACTTTTTGAAAAAAGAATGCGAAATAATAAGAATGAAAAGCATTGAAGGTGAACCCGACCCTTTATCAATAACTATTGATCTGGGCAAAGACAAAGGAAAGAAGCAGTTTATTTTTGAAAAACCCGATATCCAACCCATTAATGCCATTAAAACTGAACTTGAGGCATTTTATGAAGCAATAATTAAAAATACAACTCCTGCCGTAACTATTATCGACGGATACAATTCACTTGAACTGGCTTACAGCATTATTGAAAAGCTGAATATCGCTCCCAGCATGCTATAAAATACTCTTTTTATGGCAGTTATCAAATGACACTATATAAATATCCAATAATGAACATCGAATATCCGATTCCCAATTTAATTACTTTATCATTCCAACCTTTAGTTAGGCAAGGCATTATCGGATGTTCGATATTCGAAATTATTTTTCAAAACATTTTACTATTAACATAACATTTTACAACTTCAGGGATATTACCTTCACCTAAAATTTTTCGTAAAAAATTTTCTCAGGCAATAATTAATAAATTTTTCCGTTAATACACATTACATTATCAGAGAGTAACGCCTATTGATCATGTTTTTACAGAGAATAGCTCTACCCCTGCTTACTGTTGTTATGATGGTGTTGGTTAACTCGTGCGACATTATAAATCCCGAGGAACCTGTTCCTTCCTATATTCATATTGATAAATTTAACCTTTCAACCACCATCGAACAGGGCAGTAATTCTTCAAGAATCAGCGATGCGTGGGTTTATGTTGATGATCAGCTAATCGGTGCATTTGAACTTCCGGCTACCATGCCTGTATTGTTCGAAGGGGTTCATAAAGTAATGGTAAAGCCGGGCATTAAAGTGAACGGCATTGCGGGAACTCGTGCCATTTACCCTTTTTATACTTACTATTCATTGGATATTATCCTTATTCCCGACAGCGTTATTACTGTTAACCCATCGATTACATATAATGCAGAAACCGTTTTTATATGGAAGGAAGCTTTTGAAGACGGGGGTATTTCCATTGAAACAACCCCTTTCAGCGACACAATTATTGAAAAAACATTACCAAATGCACCGGAGGTGTTTGAAGGTAATTATTCGGGAATTATTCATCTTGACGACAACCACACCCTCTTTGAAGGCAGGAGCATTAACAGTTTTGATCTTCCCGGTGGCGACACTCCAGTATTCCTGGAGATGAACTACAAAACAGAAAGCGAAATTTACATGGGTTTGTTTGCAAACAGTTCTACGCAAAGCGATCCTGTCGGCATATTGACTCTGAATAAATCAAGCACTTGGAATAAAATTTACATCAATCTGAAAAACGCAATTAATAGTTCAACCAGCGCTACTGATTTCCAGGTGTTTTTTCATATTGAAAAAAGCAGCGATGTAACAAATTCCGTGATACTTCTTGATAATATAAAACTTGTTCATTTCTGATATGAATAAAAAACTGCAGGTTCTTAAATATGTGTTCGCCGATTTTCTGTCGGCTTTCCTTGCCTGGGGTTTATTTTTTTCTTACAGGAAAATTACCATCGACCACCAGGTTTTCCTTATTAAAGAACAGATACTGATTGACAATAATCTTTATCTCGGGTTGTTTCTTATTCCGCTGTTCTGGGTTGTGCTGTATTCACTGATAGGAACATATTCCAAGATTTTCAGAAAATCGCGTTTAAAAGAACTGGGGCAAACACTGCTTATCACTATCATCGGGGTCATTATGA
>JAZDMF010000334.1:0-25394 GCA_043801235.1 Bacteroidota bacterium
AGGGATTTGAGAAAAACTGGATGAATTTACCAGTTTGTTTATTTAACAGATTAAGCCCGTTTTGTGTACCCACCCAAAGGTTTTGAAAAGAATCTTCGAATATTGACCGAACCGTATCGTTGCTCAGGCTGGATTTGTCGGTGATTTTGCGTTTGTATTGAGTAAATTTTTGAGTTTGTACTTCAAATTTATTAAGCCCGCCTTCTGTGCCAATCCAAATATTTCCTTCTTTATCCTGGAGTAATGAACGAACAGTTTGGTTGCAAAGTTCATTGTTATTTTCAAATTCATTTGCTTTATAAACAATGAATTTATACCCGTCGAATTTATTTAATCCATCCCACGTTCCGAACCACATAAAACCTTTATTGTCCTGTAATATACAATTGACAGAATTTACCGAAAGCCCTTTTTCGATTTTAATATTTTCTGAAGTGATTTTATCGAAACGGAAATTATAATCCTGTGCAAGAAGAATGAAGGGTGGCAGGAATGCCGCCAGGAATAAGGCGAATTTGAGGGAGAGAGATTTCATTATAAAAAAGAGCAGGAGTGTGTATTATTTTCGTTTTCCCGAGAACCATCTTTTCAGGAAGAATTCTTTTTTAGGTCCGCCAGCTAAGCGTTTTGATTTCTTCAGGGAATTCTTCATTTTTTTCCGTGTGTCTTTTGTCTGGATTTTATGATGGTACTTAATGGCTTTCTGATAATCTTTCAGTGCTTTCTGATCTTTTTTTGAGGTAAGCTTTTCAAGTTTACGCTGTTTTTTTTCAGCGCTTTCGGTTTGAGATAATGCAAACAGGGGCAATAAACAAATAAAAAAAATCAGAAAAAATTTTCCGTGTTTCATTAAAAACAGTTCAGATGTTCATTCAAAAGTAAAACTTTTTTATTTATGTTTTATTGTGTGCTGTTTCTTTTTAACGATCCTGCATTTTTTTCCTTTTATCAGAAATGCACCTTCATTAATAATAAGTTCGCCCCCGTTGCGCAGGATGATTTTATTTTTTTTCTTCATTTCAAGAGTGCTGCCATTTTCCAGAATGATCTTACTGCCGTTATCAATCACTATTGATGCTCCGGGATTCATTAACAGGTACGAATTTTTCAGGCAGGTAAAAACGGTTGTGTCGGAAAAATCATATCGGCCGTTATTATCTTTCAGTGCAGAGGAAATTTTTGTCGGGCTGTTTCCTTTGTCGAGAAGAATTTTTTTGTTCTTGAATACAATGAGGGATGGTTTCAATGTGTCGAAATCATTCGGGCTTAATGCAATGTTTCCGCACCATCTTACATTTTCACTGATATTGTAATCATCCCAGCGGATTTTTATTTTCACTTCGCCGTTTCCGGAAACATTTTCGTCAAGAATTTCAACAGAAAGACCGTTAAGCCAGATAGTGCGGTTTTCGAACGATGCGGGTTTTCCATTAACGAGGTAGCATTTTTTTCCTTCATAGTTTGTTGATTGCGTATAAAGCGGAACGGCTGCGGGATTGGTTGATAAAGAAATTTTTGTGCAGCCGGTGGCAAAGCAGAATGCGTCTTCCCAGTCGCCGTTCGAATTGTAGTTATGAACAATAGTATCACCGGTCACATCACTCAGGCCGGGCTGCACATCATCACCCGAATAAAGCTTTCCGTCATTGTTTGAATCCACAAAATCGAAGAGATCGGAGAATCCTGTGAAAGGGTTGGGTTTGCTTTTGCAAATATCAACAGGGATATTGCGGTTACCCCAGTTGCATCCGAGTCCGAAATCAGGTTCCTGAATATTATCCCATGCATAATAAAAATCATAATTCCCTTCAGCGGTAAGAGGAAAAAGAAAACTGCCCAGGCTGTTGGGTTCTGCATTGTTCGAGCTGTTTATTTCCTTTCCTCCTGTTTTCTGGTCTTTTCCTGCCTGGATATATGCATATATTCCGGGAGTGCCGAATGGGTATTTTCCATCACAGTTATCGCAACAATCGCCGTCAAGGTACTTTTCATAAATGGGGTCCATCCTTCTGTTTTCGATCCACAGGTACTGGTTTTTAACATCGCCTTTTTTTGTCCAGTTGATGTGCGGAAGTTTTATGCGTAGGGCATCGCCTGTTGTCATAAAATCTCTTAGTATAAAAGTACCTCCTTCAGGGATGCTGTCAATTGACAGCAACTCTGTGTTTATTTCTTCATTTTTTTCGTTGAATGCGCTGATAAGATATTTTTTTTCCTGATTTTTCCAGTTCATTATCCATCGGTCCCAGCCGCAGGCCATCTGCATTGTTGCGAAGAACTGACCTGTTATTCCGTAAGAGAAAGGAGCAACAAGAAAAGTATGTTCGCCCCGTCCGCTTGCAGTATGCCAGTTATTGCCGCCGAAAATAGCGTGCATGTGTTCGGCAATAGTGATAAAATAACCGTGAAAACCGCCCTTCCCGGCATTGAAGGAAGACACATTATTTATTCCTTTCATGTTTTTAAAAGGTACCCCTGAAGTAGGATGAACGCCGTAGCCGGAATTATCTTTTGTAGATGTTCCGGCAAGAAAACGATTGTTGCGCCAGATGATGTATAGCAAATCTATTTTCCCATCGGGTGTTTTTATTTTAGGAAGCCCCGATGGAGTGACAGTCCAGTTGTCAAATGCATTTAACGGAAGTCCGTGATAAGAATAAAGCGTGGAATCACCGGGTGATTTGGTTTTAAGTGAATCGATGATCCACGAAAGCCCTTCATTGCTTGCAATAATTTTATTGCAGGGTATGGTGATGACATAGGGAAGATAATCACCCAGGAGCAAATAATTTCCTAGTGATGCCTGGTAATAAAATTTTGTAATGTATGCTTTTGGCGAATCTCCGATTTCTATGTTGTAATCGAAAAAATTATCAGCATCGGAAGGGATGAGCCTTTCGCCTTTTGCATTTACGGGCCATGTCCCGTCAATGTTATCAGGAAGGTTCTGGGGACATCCTCCGGTAGAAAAATCGATCTGGGCGAAAACAATCAATACTCTTAAGGTGTCGCTTGCCGGCAGGCTGACGCCATTTGAGATGGAATATTGCGACTTTGTTTCCTGCAGGGTAAGTAAATAAAAAAAAGTAACAGGAAGGATATTTTAATAGTTCTCAGCATAGAAATATTTAGAAGATATACCAGAAACGAACATTTCACGCATCAAATTTATAAATTCCCGTTGAGGAATTTGATTGGAGTAAAAAATATTTCAAGGGGCACAATCTCTTCTTTGCTTCATCCCACTTCATTAAGATTACCGGTTTGTTCCGGCAGGCAGGTAAATTGAACTATAACAGCTACTCTTCCGGCATCCCAAAAGCTTTCGGGACCAAATTTCAATGAACTAATACTTATTGAGTAATGGTATTATTTGTTTTCGCGAATTTTAAACAACCTCTTACGCAAGAGGTTTATTAAAAACCGGATGCCTGCCTGCCATACTTACCGGACAAGCAGGGGGATTCATAAATTCTGTGTTTTTCATAACGTTTGCATATATTTGCATAAATTTATGAAGTGTTGCATTCTGATGAATGAAGAAAAAAATATTTTCCCGATATTCGACCGCCTCACTCCCCGCGAACATAAGGAGCGTTGGCTAAAACAACGTTCCATCGCCATCTGGTTTTACGGCTTGTCGGGTGCCGGAAAAACTACCGTAGCCATTGAACTGGAACGGATGCTTTTCCGGAATGGTTTTATTTGCCAGTTGCTCGATGCTGATAATGTCAGGACTTCGATTAATAAAGATCTTGGTTTTTCAATAAAAGACAGGGAAGAAAATATAAGACGCATTGCCGAACTGAACAAACTTTTTGTTCACAGCGGAATGATCATTCTCAATTGCTTTATCAGCCCGACAAAATCCATACGCCAGATGGCGCGCGATATTATCGGTAATGGTGATTTTTTGGAAGTTTTTCTGAATGCGCCCTTTGAAGTTTGCCGGAAACGCGACACGAAAGGACTATATAAAAAAGCGTCAAACGGAAAAGTGGCTGATTTTACAGGCATCAGTTCTCCCTTTGAATTGCCTGATAACCCTGATCTGGAAGTGAAAACTGATGTGCTGAATATTGAAGAATCAACCATAAAAGTTTTCGATTTTATTTTACCCAAAATACGTTTTTCCGCCACACCATGATGCATTCGTATAATCTGACGCATTTGCGTGAACTGGAATCGGAGTCGATTTTTATAATGCGCGAGGTGGCTGCCCAGTTCGAAAACCCCGCCCTGCTTTTTTCAGGAGGAAAGGATTCCATCGTCATGGTACATATTGCGCGTAAAGCATTCTGCCCCGCCAACCTGCCCTTTCCTTTGCTTCATATTGATACCGGCCATAATTTTATTGAAACGCTTGAGTACCGTGATAATCTTGTACAGGAAATAAACGTAAGGCTTATCGTGGGATCTGTGCAGGATTCCATTGACAGCGGCAGGGCAGTGGAAGAAAAAGGCCCGAATGCCAGCAGGAATGTTCTGCAAACAATCACGCTACTCGACACTATTGAGAAACACAAATTCGATGCAGCCATCGGAGGCGCACGCCGCGATGAAGAAAAAGCAAGGGCGAAAGAACGTTTTTTTTCACATCGTGATGAATTCGGACAATGGGACCCGAAAAACCAGCGACCGGAACTCTGGAATCTATTTAACGGGAAAAAAAATATGGGCGAGCATTTCAGGATTTTTCCCCTTAGCAACTGGACTGAAATGGATGTGTGGCAATATATTTTGCTGGAAAACATTAATATGCCTTCACTGTATTTTTCGCACGACAGGGAATGCTTTATGCGTGATGGTGTTATTTATGCGAAGGCAGACTGTATGATGATGAGGGAAAATGAAAAAGCAGAAATGATGCGTGTGCGCTTCAGAACCATTGGTGATATGACCTGCACCGGCGCAACCTTATCGGATGCAAATTCGGTAGCAGAAATTATTGACGAAGTTGCTGCATCGCGGGTTACTGAAAGAGGAGGCAGGGCTGATGACAAACGTTCAGAAGCTGCAATGGAAGACAGGAAGAAGGAAGGATATTTTTAGCAGTGTCGGGGTGACTGGCAAACACGTGCTGCGCGCAGTCACCCCGACACTGCTTAAAGAAAACCTGTCAGCGTCAGCGAAGGACTACCTGCCGGCGAGGCAGGAAGGGTGGCGACATGACAGCGTTTGGATAGGCGGAAGATGGTATCTAATGGAATTGAAATTTTCCCAAAGGGATGCCTGCGGTATAAATGATTAATGTTTAATGATAAATGGAAATTCATTGAAATTAACAGAAACTTTTTACGAAAGCAGAATTAAAATTTTAAATGATTAATGTTGAATGATAAATATGAATTTTGTGTTTTATAAATGACTACTGACTTAATGACAGCGAAACGTAATGACCATGAGTGACGCCGAAGGCAAGTGACCATTAAATGACAGTGAAGCGAAATGACAATGAATGACGCGCAGCAAATGACCACGATTAACATTTTTGATTGATGATTTGAGATTGCGATAAATGGAAAAGTTTGATCATAAAGGATATTTGAACATGGAGCTGTTGCGCTTTACAACTGCGGGAAGCGTTGATGATGGCAAGAGTACGCTTATAGGCCGTTTGCTTTATGACAGCAAATCAATATTTGAAGATCAGATGGAAGCCATCAGAATTGTAAGCGAACGCAAGGGCGAAGAACAGGTAAATCTTGCTTTGCTTACTGACGGATTGCGGGCTGAGCGCGAACAGGGCATCACCATTGATGTGGCATACCGGTATTTTGCAACTCCACGACGCAAGTTCATTATTGCCGATACTCCCGGCCATATTCAATACACTAGGAATATGGTTACAGGAGCTTCCACAGCGAACCTTGCCATCATTCTTGTGGATGCCCGTAAAGGCATCATTGAGCAAACAAAGCGGCATTCGTTCATTGCGTCATTGCTGAAAATACCGCATATGATTGTTTGCGTGAACAAAATGGATCTTGTTCAATACAGTCAGGAAGTTTACGAAAACATTAAAAAAGATTTTGAGCTTTTTGCTTCCAAGCTCGAAGTTCAGGATATCCGCTTTGTCCCGATCAGCGCCCTTCGCGGCGATAATGTAGTTGACAGATCGGAAAACATGAACTGGTACAGAGGCTCATCTCTTCTGTATCTTCTGGAAACTATTCATATCGGCAGCGATCAGAACCTTGTCGACTGCCGTTTTCCTGTTCAGTATGTCATCAGGCCGCAATCGGAAGAACACCACGATTATCGCGGCTATGCCGGCAGAATAGAAGGAGGGGTTTTTAAACAAGGTGATAAAATTATGGTTTTGCCATCAAGAGTTACCAGTACAATAAAATCGATTGATACGATAGATGGTCAGTTGACGGAAGCATTTCCACCAATGTCGGTTACCATACGACTTGAAGATGAAGTTGACATCAGCCGGGGCGATATGATTATACGGGAAAATAATGTCCCTGCCATGGGCCAGGATTTTGACATTATGGTTTGCTGGCTTAATGAAAGGAAACTTGTTCAGGGAGGGAAATATTATATAAGGCATACCACCCGTGATGCAAGGTGTATTATAAAAGAAATACGTTACAAGGTTGATATAAATACGCTTCACCGTATTGAAGATGACAAGAATGTGGGACTGAATGATATTGCCAGGATTTCCCTGCGTACCACCGTACCCTTCTATTTCGATAAGTACAGGATGAACAGAACCACGGGAAGCATTATTCTTATAGATGAAGGCACTAACGAAACCGTCGGGGCAGGCATGATAGTATAAAAATAAAGCTCCAAGTCCCAAATCCCAAGCCCCAAGTACTGCGCACCCGCCTGAATGACGCAGTCAGGCAGGCAAGCCCTCTTGAAATTTTGGGCTTGGCAAATGTTCTAATCCCGTTTTAGAATAATTATTTCTTACTGCCGTATATGAAATAAAATGCCGCAAGTCCAAGGATGCATCCAATTGCATTGGCAACAAAATCCATTAAATCTGCCTTGCGCTCAGTGAATATAAGCATTTGCAGCAGCTCAGTAAACCCACCGTAAAACATTACGAACACAACAGCAATGTATTTTGCATGATAATAAAGGTATATAAAAGAATGCTGTTTTGTAAAACCAATGATCAAGAGAAGAACAAGTATTCCGAAAATGACAGAGTGAAAAATTTTATCAGGAGTAAGCAAACTCCAAATTGACATGTCAGGGATATCTCTGCCGGGCAAACCAATCAATATGAGAATCAGGACACACCAAAGAAATCCCGGAAGATTGTAGCGAAAAAACATCTGATGATAAAAAAAAAGCCGGAAATATGAAAATATACTTCCGGCCAAGTATAAATTATAAATTAATGAGCTATCAATTCCTGGTATCTTTCGGGTGAAAGAAGTTCGTTTATTTCTTCGGGTTTGGTAATTTTAATTTTTACAACCCAGCCTTCACCGTAAGGATCCTTGTTAATCAATTCGGGAGCAGTTTCAAGAGCTGCATTGAATTCAACCACTTCACCGCTTACAGGCATAAACATGTCGGAAACAGTTTTTACAGCCTCAATGGTTCCGAAAGCTTCTTCTTTTTCAATGGTTTCTCCAACAGTTTCCACTTCAACATAAACCACATCGCCCAATTCACCCTGAGCGAAATCGGTAATGCCTATGTATCCTTCGCTGCCTTCAATTCTAAGCCATTCATGATCTTTAGTGTACATTAAATTTTCGGGTATCTTCATTTTTTAGTTATGTATTGGTTACAGCATTCAAAATTACATTTTTTTTGAAACAAAATAATATCATGAAAATATTTTTGGCTCAGTACAAATTTTCAAAAACACAGTACATTAATTTATTGCGCCAGCGTAAACTTCAGGCTGAATCCGGCATTGGTGTTCGCATTGGGGAACTGTGATGAAACGAAAGGGTTTGTGATGATCTTGTCAAAGAAGAATTTAACGGTGAACTTATCATTAATAAGGTAATCGGCAGAAAAGTTGATAGTGATGAGTCTTTGTCCTGTAGATATCTGGTTCACATCTTCAATCAGTTTGCGAAGGACTGTTTTATTGGTTTTTATTGACAGATCGGCTTTAATATTAAGGTCGCTCTTAAGCTTTCTGTTGCGGCTGCTGCCTTTAATGTTTATCACCACGTCTTTTATTCTGTACCCGAGGCCTATAATATATTCGCTGCTGCTGATATCTGTAAGCTGGTTGTTGGCAAAGCTCAGCGAAAGGTTACGGCTTTTTTTAATTTCAAAGTTTGATAAAAGGCTGTTGTTCCAGGTCATGTCGATGCTGAAGAGAGGGCTGAACTGCTCGGTAATGGTTACCTGCCCGATTTCCCTGCTGGGAATGAAATTCTGGCTGAGTTGGTCCCTTACTTCCGAGAATCCATCGCCGCTCTCATCTCGGAAAAGCACATTTGTTGTATAGGCCCCCACGGCATATGTTGATTTATAGGAATGTGAAAGAGAAATGGTTTTCAGGTATTTTTTTATGAAAGCAATTTTTGATAAGCCATCATATGTAATTTTCCAGTTAGGCATAGGCAGATCGCGCAGCGAGAATTTTTCCTGGAAAGGTTTCAGTCCGATTGTTCCTGCATCTTTTCCTGTGTATGCAGCGAGGAACGCAGGTATCAGCACATCCTGCGAAGTAGGGCCATAACCTTCCGGAAATCCAGTACTGTCAACCGTTGCATCATTCCCGTAGTCATTCTCCTGAGCCAGGCGCCAAGCTATTATAATGCGGTTTTCCTTGAATTTTTCAAAAGTTTCATTTGCATGCGAGGTTTTATTATCAACTTTGAAAGCGGTATTCCAGCTGAAGAATGAAACACTGTACGCGCCGGATTCTGTGGGGTTGAATGCTATGAAATTTACTGAGTCGGGGTCGAATTTAAAATACTCTGTATGGTTTCTTGAGAACGTCCGGGTGGCGGTAATTTCAATTAAAAACTTATTTACAGGTTCAACACTCGCTCTGGCGGTAAAGTTTTCGGTGAATTTGGTGGTATATGCGTTGTTCAGCATTGAATCGGGCGAAAGCCATGAGTGCTCATTGGCTGTCTGCCGGATATCGGACTGGTCGCCGAAAACAAAACCCAACCCTGGGGCCGGAAGTCCGTCATTGCGGTTCCAGTCCTGGCCCAAAGCCACCGGACTTGGAAGGAAACCCGGCATAAATGTACCATTGCCCTGCGAATAGGTGAACGAAACAGTCTTTACACCCATAATTAATTTCAGGGCATTATCGGTAAGCGACTTGAGGAATGCGGTTTGCACAGTATCTGTTTCCGTTGTGTCGGCATCCTTTTTTACCGTTGATTTCGCCGCGGCCTTTTGCTGGTTCAGTTTTTTCAGGTAAGGAACCTTATTAAACAAACTGGTAAAATTAAAGCTGCCGTTAAGCTGTTTAGTGTTTGAATTTTCAATTGAATTCCCTAACTCCACGGTAGATAAGGGGGCGGCATCCCATGCATATCCGCCTGAATATTTGGCCGATGCGGTAACCCAGTTTAAAAAAGGGATTTTATTTATGGGCAAAGTGTAATTTACGCTAAGCGCCTGGTCGTATTGGGTGATGCGCCCCATATTGCTGATGTTTTCCATAATGGAATCGCGCTTCCAGTCGAGGTCGGCGTTTGAATTATCAATTTCGCCGGGAGGTTCGTCAATACGGGCAATGGTATTGGCAGTGAAATCAACCTTCAGGTTTTGGGTAATGTCCCATTTCAGGCCGTAATCGCGGTTCCAGTTAAAAATTTTAACATAGGTCGGTTCAATCAGAAGTATTGCATGGCTTTTGTTCCGCAGCATGTTTTCGCTGTAAGCCCTGTCAAGATTCGTTCGGAAAGTAAGCGCCTTAGGCCTGAGGTAGAAATTAAAATCTTTCACAATTTTAAAAACGCCCTTTGATAAAAATTTCACTTTCGACAGAGGAATAAAATTCTTGGGTGTATTGGAAAATGTATAACCCACCTCTCCGAAAAATGTTTTTTTCAGGTCGTATTCAATATCAACATTACGGTGGTACTGCTCAGTATATTTATAGGTGAGGTCGAGGTTTTCCACATCATAAATATGCGATTTTGTGGATGTGCCGGTTTTTTCTTTTTTCACATTCACAAAGTTCAGGCTCTTTCGCATAGTGTAATCCTGCGCCAGTTTTTTAAGAGAGTCGCGCTGCGATTTGCTGTCATAAGAATCCAGATCGTCACGGAAGTAAATATCAGGATTCAGGGGATTATACTGTGGGTTGCTTATTATTTCGGAATAATCGTAATACAAAGGGACGGACAGCCCTAATTTTTCGGGCAGGAATTTATCAAGGGCAATGCTTGTGGCAATATCGTAAGAGGTAGTTGTTTCCTTCAAGCGTTCGTTCACTTTTTTCTCAATGCTTCCGAAACCGGGAGTGGTAACTTTTCCTGCCAGGGTTATAGTGCCCAGGTCTGCCAGTGTAATATTGGCTGTTGTTGTAGCAGCCCAGCCGCCGTCTTCAATAAAATCGGTAAGCCGCAATTCGTTTACCCAAACCTCTGCGCATTTCGCCAGTTCATCGTCGCCGGGAGTATTTACTGTTTTTCTCGGATTCCTGACACCTATCATTATTACACGGACATCGCTGAGCGAAGGAGTACCCATAACAGTAACCTTATTTTCTTTGCTGTCATATTCAATATAAGGTTCCGTTAAGGAAACACCCGATCCTTCAGTCCTCATCTCTATATTGCGCTGCATTTTGGTTTCCCTGAAAACGCTCAGATCAACATCAAAAGCATTTGAAGCCGGCCAAATCAAACCGGTATCATCCTCGGTAACATACCAGTCGGTTGTAATCAAGGGGATTTCGTATTCATAGTAATTGCTTGTGAAATCAGTTCCCAGCCTTATGAAAACGGTAAGGTCGCCGTCGTTCAATGCTTCTTCTTCGGTTCCTGCTTCGGCATGAACACACATTTTCAGCTTTTTAAACTGCCGCAAATCGAATTCGCAGGTTTTATAGCATGCGCGGGCATCACCATCCTGAAGATTGCAAACTTTCAGTGAGAGCGACTGTTCGTTCAACTGCTGAAGGGTGGTGCTTCCGATGTTTATTTCCCGTTCAATGCCTGGAGGAATTACATATGGAATAGGAATTCTTTCACCGTTCTCTTCAATATTCACAACTGAAACCTCAAAAGTAGTTTCGTTCACATTATCGTCCACAATATATTCACCCGGCGACAGCAGGGGGAAATTATATTTTCTCCATTCGCCGCGCACCAGCTCAAGGGTTGCGAAACGAAGTACTGCATTTTCAGTCCAGTCCTTCATGAACATTCGCATAAAGCGGATGGATTTGAAATCCTGTATGTTTCCCATCACTTTATCGGGGCTGTGAAGGGGAATTTTAAACTGATACCATTTTACTTCGGCTGTATTGCCGTTGTTAAGAGTAACACTGGGGGCAGTGTACATGTCGGTAATATAATTTTCACCCACATTCATTTTATTGGGGTCGATCTGCACCTTGTACTGAAAATAGCGTTCGGCCTCACTCAAAGTATTATCGCGGTTTATGTCTTCAGCGTTGGGAATTGTAGTGGCCTGGGTTGGATACGATTCATCGGTTTGTTCCGTGGTAGGCGAGTTTCCGTCCATTCCGTTATATTTTTTATACCTCTCGAGAATACTTAACTTTTTGTCATCATAATCTGTTCCTCTGAAATAGTGAAAATTATCCCATGATGCGTCTGCAACAGCACTATCATAAGCACCAGAAGATGTGCCGAAAGTGTTGATTATTTCCTGAATATAAACAGAATCAAAAAATGGTAGCTCATCGTCATCCATCAAACCATCAAGACCCACATCCTGGTATGGACGTGATTCCGGATTGTTATCGAATGAATTTACGAGTGCTTGTATGGTTGGAACACGTCCCCATATGGTAGTGTCAACATTTTCAACGGTTGAAGAAATAGGCAAGCCATTTTCATAACTTTTTCTGGAGTCGCGCAGCACATCTTCAGAAATATCGCCTAAATTAAAATACAGGTCGCCGCCATATTGTACAGGTTGTAACGGGCCGGCGCCGTCAGGATCAATGAACGGGTCCATCATCCAGAATTCGATGTACTCCATATTCGTACTTTCGAAATCGGTGGTTTCAATTTTGCGCATAATGCCGCCCCAGCGTGTTTCAGGGTCGTTCAGCTTTCCGTCGGAGGCACAACCACTGGAATATGTTGTGGGATTAACATCATAATTATATTGTCCTCTTTCGCCCGGATAATATGCAACATTAAGAACAGCAATATTTGTTGGCTGTCCGCTGGGATTTTCCTTTTTCGGGAAAACTTCCGATTCAAAAACCATGCGAACGTAATGGTTCGACTGATCTTCTTCGGTGATATGGTCGGGAGTGATATTGCTTGTTCTGGTGAAAAGAGGATCGATAACATACCAGCAGAATTTCGCCCTGTTAAATCCAAATGCCAGTCCGGTATTTAATGCTCCTTCGGGGAACATGTTGCTGCTTGTTTGCAACTGCGGCGTGCTGGCAAGGTACCACGATCCGATATTCTTCATGTCGATGGATGACTTGCTGCCTTCAAAGTCATCGATGTACGAAGTTCCTGTTGGTCCGATGGCACGGGCATGACCGGGAATAAGATGTGCAAACTCGCCTGTAAGAGTAATTTTCGAAGGTACTTTACTGCTGTAGAAAGGCAGCAGATCGACCATTTTTGTCAGAAAATTTGATTCTTTTTCATACGTTCCGTTTAAACCCCAGATAGTATTTGAAATAGGTTCATCGCCAAAGTTAATTTTTTGTGTGATGGGTCTTTCCGTAAGATTGAGAACAGTGGCGCCAATGGTAAGGTCTTTGTTAACCACATGATCAATGTGGGCACCCATTAAGGTTTTTGTTTGTATGTTGAACAGGGAGTTGCTTTCAAGCGTTATCGAAATGGGGGTTCCTGAATTAAGAATGCCTTCATTAATAATTTTAACACGCCCCAGGGAGTAATCAACAGTATAGTCTACATTTTCGGTAAGCGTTATACCTCCGGCCGTAACCTGTACAGAGCCTTGAGGAACATTCATGGCATTCAGCGATATTTCGGAGCTTGATGATGATTTGTACGTTCCCTGTATGCTGAATTTATTTTTGTCGGGATATTGCTGCGCTCCGGTTTTGGTCATGGTGTACAGCGAATCGTAGCAATATAAATTGGCTATGGACTCATCATTAAACAAAACTCTCAGGTCGTTTCCGAAGGGTTCGAGAACAGGAAAGAATATACGGCCGTTGGAAGCCTGAATGGTCCCTCCTTCAGTAGCCGCATAATCCAGGAAGTCGAAAACACCGTCAGGATTGGGATCAAGCTGGGTATTCAGGTTGTCTAAGTTCAGCAATTTAATTATGGGCACTCCTTTTACGCTGTCATTTCCCTGGGTGAAAAAGCCTGTGGGCACGCCATTATCAGCCGCTGTATACACTACATTCAAACGGAAGTCTTCGCTGTTTACCTGGTAGGCGCCTATGGAATATATGTTTTTCATCATAAGGTTCCATAAAGGTATTTTGGTGTTCAGCGAAGTGCTTTTTAAAAGTTTTACTATCAAGGCGTTTGGTCCTGCAATGTCGGTTGAAAATTCACCCACCTGATATACAGAATCGCTTCCTATTAATGTGTATTGATAGGCTACGGCGAGGGTCTGATCGGCATTGAGCGAGGAACTGAGTGAAATAAATCCCAGTTTACTGTTATAACTGTATTCAGTAGATAATAACTTTCGGGCAAGCTCAATTTTTTCATAATCTTGTCCGGAGCTAAAATAAAACGGACTGCTGCTAAGATAAGAATTAACGGAATTAATATTCCTGATGCTGGAAGTATCGTCCAGTAACTGATCATAGAGATCATTTGATTTATTTGAAGGGAATACATGTGACAAAGGATCAATAACCGTATTGTTGAACGGAGCAAATTCTCCTATGTCCATAAACGCCACTATATTTCTGTTGTCAGTAGTCGCAGCGCCAATGTTTGTAACCCACACCTCTATTTTGGTTATGTTGACATTAGAGTAAATGGTAGGCAAATCGTGCAACGCATAATTATACTGGTTGCGGAAATACTGGGCAATAAAAAAATGTTTGTTTTCTTCATACTGGTCGGCTTTCACATCGAAGTCATCGGTTTGTGCCCCTCCGGAAACTTCAATGGTGGATGTTTTGCTTTTCTGCTGTGAGAATACTCCGGTTACAGTGGTTTTTCCGAACTGCAGTTTTGTTTTTATTCCGAAAAGACTCTGGCTACCGGTGATAAGCGTGCTGTTCAGCGGAAGTGTAACATCACCGGCCTCGATTAGCTTTATAATTTCATCTTCCTTTCCTTCGTAAGCAAGTTTCATTTTATTCTCGAATTCGAAGGTGGCCTCGGTGTTATAATTGGTTCCCAGTTCAATTTTATCGCCAATTTTAGCTGTGACGTTCATCTGAATTTTTTCCTGAAAATCGAAGTTGGTGGTTTTGCGCTGCTTCACATCAAGTGACGGATCATCACGACGGATAGAATTCAGCCCAAAAATTAATTCGGCCGAACCCTGCGGGCGTATATCAATAGTATTGCTGCCGAAAACACCTTCAAAAAGTGCTCCGCCTATATGTATTTTTGGAATGGTTGATTTGCTTTTATCAAGACTATTGGCATCATTGCGTTCCTGCCAGTATTCTTTGAGCGATTTGTCCAGATCATAGTTCAGGTAATCCTCGAACGACATGCTGTTGGGAGGTGTTATATCATAATCGCCCACAGAATTCTCAAAAATATAGGTATTGGTTTCGGGGTCATAAATTACACTATCGGAAAAATTGGAAGGATTATGCAGGTAAAGTGCATTATCGTCCTGCCCGCCGTTAAAGGGGTAACTGTATCCCTGGTCAAAAGGATAAGGCAAGGCAATTGTATCGTCATTTATTGAATCTTCGGGAATGGTATCGGGCGGGGTGGAATATGAATGATGCTTTTCGGTAACAAAAGTAGCGCTTGATCCCCATACAATGAAAAACAGAAATGCAAGGGTGAAAAACTGTATCAGATATTTTGCTATCCTAACCACTTTTGTTCTTGTTCAGCTAAAACTTATTATACGGTATTAGGCTTATAAAAGTTTTAACGCCTGTTTAATAAGATCTTCCAGGACGATGTTAACTCCTTCGGTTTTAATAACTTTATCAATTGCTTTCCCGGCAGCAGTCCGGTTAAAACCGAGCATAATTAAAGCAGTTAACGCTTCATTGCTTAAAGTATTGTTTACCGGTAACAAAAATTCTTTTTGTCCGGAACCTTTTACAATTCGGTCGCGCAGCTCGATAATAATACGTTGTGCTGTTTTTTCCCCTATTCCTTTTACTTTCTTAAACGTAAAAACATCGCTGTTTGATATGGCTGAAACAGTTTCACCTGTAGTTAGTGACGATAATATTAGCCTTGCAGTATTAAAGCCCACTCCGTTCACCGAAATCAGTTCATGAAAAATGTAGCGTTCCTCTTCGGTGGCAAAGCCGTACAACACAAGCCCTACAGGGGTAGTGGCTTCTGATTTGATTGCCAGATGGGTATAGAGTTTACATTTCCGGTTTACTTCACACAACTGTGTAAAAGTGTTCACTGAAATATTCAGCATAAATCCAACCCCGCTGCAATCAATTACGGCAGTGGCAGGGTTTTTCTCAATTAGAATTCCTTCAATATAAGACAGCATAATTTTTTTCAGGAAATAATAAAATCAAATTTTTTTAAAGTTTCATCAAATTAGAATCATCATGCAATACTACTAATTTTATGAATATTAAAAAATATTTTAAGAACTAAAATTGAGTCCACTCTAAAAAGCCCTAATTTCTTTTTTCAGCGACTTTTTGCCCTTAATCCCTAAAGGGAAGTCGCTAAAAATCAGCCTCCCTTTAGGGCCGGGGGGAAAGCTGATTTTCAAATAAAATACTTTTTAGAGTGGACTCAAAATTGGATTACGGTTTTCGAAAATATACTAATCATATATGAATTTGGGAAACACACAGCATTGCATTATCAGAAAATTTAAAAATGTTAATACAAATAGTTTATGGCAGGTATGTTTTATTGTTAATTTTGTAAAAAATTATTTATCAACTTAAAACTTAAAATATATGGCAAAGATTACAAAAGAAGATGCTCTGAATTATCATACCGAGGGGCGTCCGGGTAAATTAGAGGTTATCCCTACCAAGCCGCATAGTACTCAAAGGGATTTATCGCTGGCGTATTCACCGGGGGTTGCTTTTCCGTGTCTGGAAATCCAGAAAAACCCTGATGATATTTATAAATATACTGCTAAAGGAAATTTAGTTGCAGTAATTTCCAATGGAACAGCTGTTCTGGGTTTGGGAGATATAGGGGCCGATTCCGGAAAACCTGTAATGGAAGGCAAGGGTCTGTTATTCAAAATTTTCGGAGATGTTGATGTTTTTGACATAGAAGTATCAACAAAGAATGTGGAGGAATTTATAGCAACCGTAAAACAAATCGCAATAACATTTGGAGGAATTAATCTTGAAGATATTAAAGCACCTGAATGTTTTGAGATAGAAGAAAGATTGAAAAAGGAGCTTCAGATTCCCATTATGCATGATGACCAGCATGGTACTGCAATAATTACTGCCGCAGGGATGATTAATGCCCTGGAATTAGCTGGGAAAAAAATGAACGAAGTTAAGATGGTTGTAAACGGAGCAGGTGCTTCCGCAATTGCCTGCACGAATCTTCTTGTTTCCCTTGGAGCAAAAAAAGAAAACATTATAATGCTTGATACAAAAGGTGTGCTGCGGAAAGACAGAAAAGATCTGAACAAATATAAACTGCTATTTGCCACTGATAAAAATGTTACTACGCTGGCAGAAGCTATGAAAGGAGCAGATGTATTTATTGGCTTATCTTCAAAGAATGTGGTTTCAAAAGAAATGGTTCAGTCGATGACAAAGGATCCTATTGTTTTTGCTATGGCTAATCCAGACCCTGAAATTACTTATGAAGATGCGATGGATGCCAGAAAAGATGTATTTATGGCGACAGGCCGTTCAGATTATCCTAACCAGGTAAATAATGTATTGGGATTTCCATTTATTTTCAGGGGAGCGCTGGATGTAAGGGCTACCTGTATCAATGAAGAAATGAAAATAGCCGCTGCTTATGCATTAGCCAGGCTGGCTAAAGAAGATGTTCCCGAAAGTGTAAGTAAAGCCTATGGTGTAAAAAACCTGATATTTGGCCGCGAATATTTTATTCCCAAACCATTAGACTTGCGGTTAATTTCTGTGGTGGCACCTGCAGTTGCAAAAGCGGCAATGGATTCAGGCGTTGCCCGCCGCCCGATTCCTGACTGGGATGCATACAAACATGAATTAAGTAATAGACTTGGATTAGAAAATCAACTGTTGCGTTCCATTACACTTAAGGCTAAAATCGCTCCGAAAAAAGTTGTATTCGCCGAAGGCACAAATCTGAAAGTGCTCAAAGCCGCACATGAAGTATTGCATGAAGGCATTGCTAAACCTATATTGCTGGGCGATATTGAACAAATAAAAAAACTAATTGCGGAAAACAACCTTGATCTTACCAATGTTTCAATCATTGATCCAAGAAGCAAAGATGAAGAAACAAGAAGAAATAATTTTGCGGGAATGATATGGAAAAAACGTCAGCGTAAAGGTATAACCCGTGACGAAGCTTACGAATTTACATATAACCGGAATTACTTTGGTATCATGATGGTTGAAACCGGCGAAGCTGATGCCCTGGTTTCGGGCGTTACAAGCGAATACGGCGAAGTGATGAGCCCTGCTTTGAAACTTATCGGTCCGAAGCCAAATCTGAACCGCATATCAAGTATGTATATTGTAATAACTAAAAAAGGACCTTTCTTCTTTGCTGATACCACGGTAAATCTTGACCCCACATGGCAGACTCTTGCTGATACAGCTTTATTAGCTGCTGATGTTGTGCGCAGATTTAATATAGAACCTGTCATTGCAATGGTTTCTTATTCTAATTTCGGCTCTGTGCCCCCTTCAGAACATACTACAGGACCGGAAAAAGTCAGACAGGCCGTCAGATATTTACATAAGAATCATCCCGATTTGATTGTTGACGGTGAACTCCAGGCAAATTTTGCACTGAACAAAGAGATGCGTCAGAGCAAATTCCCTTTCAGCAAAATTGCAAATCACGATGTAAATACTCTTATTTTCCCGAACTTAAGCTCAGGCAATATTGCCTATAAAATCATGCAGGAAATTGGTGGCGCCGAAGTTATAGGCCCTATTATAATGGGTATAAATAAACCGATACATGTTGTGCCTATCGAATGCACGGTTCGTGAAATTGTACATATGACGACCATTGCAGTTGTTGATGCTCAGTATGCTAATAAATAGATCTTTTTTACAAATACCACGAATGTTGAATTGATTTTTTCGGTATTCGGCTTTTGGTTTTGTAATCATTTGATCTCTTTTCAGTTTATCAGATGCTTCTTTCCCGTATCCTCAAACACGTATATGGGCAGTTGAGGCTGTAATAATAAATAGAACTTGTAGCTTTTTGCTAATTTTATTCAGTATGTGAATATTTGAAAAATCTTGTTCTGATGAAAAAAATCGTAATACTTACAGGTGCCGGCATCAGTGCCGAAAGCGGCATTAAAACCTTCCGTGATTCCGGCGGCTTATGGGAAGAATACAGGATAGAAGATGTGGCCACATATGAGGCGTGGTTGAACAACCAGGATATGGTGCTTGAATTTTATAACCAGCGAAGGAAACAATTATATGATGTTAAACCCAATACTGCTCATTTCGCATTGGCAGAACTCGAAAAAAAAATATGATGTTCAAATTATTACCCAGAATGTTGACGATTTGCATGAACGTGCCGGAAGTACAAAAATAATGCATCTGCACGGCGAGCTTAAAAAAGCAAGAAGTTCTGTGGATGAAGATCTGGTATACGACATAAAAGGATGGGAATTGAAAAAAGGCGACAAGTGCGAAAAGGGCTCGCAGCTGCGCCCGCATATTGTTTGGTTTGGCGAAGCAGTGCCCAATATAGTTCCTGCTGCACGGCTTTCAGAAAAAGCTGATATTTATTTAGTGATAGGAACATCGCTGAATGTTTATCCTGCAGCAGGTTTGCTGGGTTATGTTCCTCCCTTTGTACCTAAATATCTTATTGATCCAAACGGAGTTTCTGTTGCCGGAATAAAAAATCTGATTGTAATAAAAGAAAAGGCAGGCGATGGCGTTCCTGTGCTGGTGGAGAAATTATTGAAAGAATAAAAGTCATTTGCTGCTTCGCAGCGTCATTCATTGTCATTTGGTGCCTTGTACCGTCAAACGTAGTCATTCAACTTCGGTATTATTTGAAATTAATGTGAAGCAATTATTTTCAATTAATGACTTCGAATGACAAGGTATGACATTTCATGACGTCACGCAGTGACAAATGACATTTTATTTTAGGGAGAGTTTTTCTTTAATCGATTCCTGCATCTGTCCAACATTTTTCCATTTCATTATTTCGGATGATTTGAATTTTATCCCAAAATACTTTTCGATGGCTACAACCAGATTGACATGAGAAAGAGAGTCCCATCCGTCAATATCATTGGTTGTTGTTTCTGATGAAATTTTTATATCGTTATCGTCGAATACGCGGCAAAAAACGCTGTTCAGTTGTTCGTATGTTTCCATGGTCTTTTATGTTCAAAGTTTAAAGCTACGTTACTGGTTACTGGTTGCTGGTTTCTTGTTACTGGTTACTGGTTGCTGGTTGCCGAAGAGCTGCTGCTGATCACCGATTGATTACTAATACAAGTTCGCAATCAATACCCGCTTTTCAGTCCCTGCAACAATAAAGTTCCTTTGTTTTCATCAGAAACTTTAGGCTCCTTCGGATACAGGGACATTTCCCAGTCGCCATACATTGGGTTGGGAAGCACTATAAATTTATCGCCGAATTTTGATTTATTCTGATCAACGAGTGAAAAGCCAAGGTCATCATGGCGTTTATCAAACAGCCCGTCAAAGTCAGCAAGATTATCGCCAACATACATAATAATGTTATAATCTATGGCAATACGGAGCCTGCGTTCTTCCTTGCTGCTTTCTTTGGTTCTCAGCAGCAGATGAATAGTATCGGCATAAGGAAAACCAAGTGAGTCAAGGTTTTTTAGAGTAGATTGCCTTTCTGCAATTTTTCTGTTCGAA
The DNA here is from genome assembly GCA_043801235.1 of Bacteroidota bacterium. GTDB lineage: Bacteria > Bacteroidota > Bacteroidia > Bacteroidales > CG2-30-32-10 > DAOQAK01. Next base: position 20,309 of record JAZDMF010000334.1, read on the forward strand.
ACATAAAACACTTCCACATTCTTTGATTTGGCATATGTAAGAAATTCGAGAGCGCCGGGTAATGCCCGGGCTTTTCCCATACCTGTCCATTTAACCCAGGTTTCACCTGAATAACCTTTTCCTGTTTCAATACATTTGATTTCAAAAGGAGTATTATCAAGCACGGTCTCATCAATGTCAATAACCACGGCACTTTTCTGGGACTTGTCTGTGACTTTATTCAGATAGTTGTCCAGCCTGAGTTGAGCAATATTGTATGCCTGGTAAAAACAAGCTCTCATTTCAGCAGAACGTGAATACCAACTGGTTGATAAAACAAGATGCTGGTAGTTTCCACATTTAACGGTATCGGAAACAGGCTCTTTTGTTGGATTATTCATTCCTTTTTCTAAAGTGAAAGCAACAAAAACAAATGCTATAAGGATTCCACAAAACAATATAGTCTTTTTCATATCATTTAGTTTCTTTAATAATTTATTGCAAAGTAAATAAAAAAAAGGCCGCAATAAAATACTGCAACCTCATAATTATGTGACAAAAATCAGCTTCCTCCTATGCGCTGCATTTTTTCTCAGAGCAGATTTTTGAATGCAGGAATTCCCTGTTCATATGAGCAATGTGCCAGGCCGGAATTTCCTTTGGGCATTCTGCTTCGCATCCATATGTGTTGGAGCAATTACCAAATTTAAGTTCATCCATTTTGGCTACCATATTATTCACTCTCAAGGCAGCTTCGGATTTTCCGTGAGGCAATAAAGCAAGATGCGAAACTTTTGCTGCAGTAAATAACATGGCTGAAGCGTTGGGACAGGTAGCCACACAGGCGCCACAGCCCAGGCATTCGTTCGCTTTAAAAGCGAGATCGGCCGCATGTTTCGGCACAAGAATGGAATTTGCCTCCGGCGCTGAACCGGTATCGACGGAAATATACCCGCCTGCAATAATGATTTTATCGAGGGCAGAGCGGTCGACAATCAAATCCTTAATTACAGGAAAAGGTTTTGCGCGCCAGGGCTCAATAACGATAGTTTCACCGTCGTTGAAATGATGCATCTGTAACTGGCAGGTGGTGGTGCCTTTTGCGGGGCCGTGCGAACGTCCGTTGATATACAAACCGCACATTCCGCAGATACCCTCCCTGCAGTCGTTATCAAATGCAACAGGATCTTCGCCCTGTTCTATTAATTTTTCATTGTGATAATCCAGCATTTCCAGAAATGACATTTCTACTGCAACACCGTCTAACGGATAGGTTACAAATTTACCCTTTGAATGGGTGTTTTTCTGCCGCCAGATTTTTAGCGTAAGTTTCATATTATAATATTTTTTTTTAACAACATTCAATAAGTTGGCAGCGGACCATTGGCAGTTGGCAAGAGTTTAATTAACTTTAAATAATAATTCTGCAAATATTATTTTGCTAACTGCCAATTGCCTACTGTTATTTATAACTTCTTTCCTTTAATTCAACAAAATCAAATTTCAGTTCTTCTTTGTTTAAAACCGGTAAATTATCTTCATTCTGGTATTCCCATACCGATACGTATTTATATTCTTCATCATTACGTTTGGCCTCGCCTTCGGGTGTTTGGTATTCTTCGCGGAAGTGAGCGCCGCAAGATTCGTGTCTGCTCAGCGCATCCATGCATAATAATTTTGCAACTTCAAAAGAATCTTCTGTTCTCAGGGCTTTTGTAATTTCGGGGTTGAGTTCATCGAGTTTGCCCGGTATTTTTACATCGTTTAAAAATTCTTTTTTCAGGTCATCAATCAGTCCCAGCGCTTTCTTCAGCCCTTCGGAATTTCTTTTGATGCCGCAATAATCCCACATGATATTTCCCAGGCGTTTCCGGAATGAGGTGACCGTTTGTTTTCCATTAATGGAAAGAAATTTTTCCAGTCGGGTGCGGACACTATTTTCTGCTTCGGTAAATTCAGGAAGGTCGGTGGATATTCTGGGTGTTTTTATTTCGTCGGCAAGATAATTACCGATGGTTACAGGCAGAACAAAGTATCCATCGGCAGCGCCCTGCAGCAATGAACTTGCGCCCAGGCGATTTGCCCCGTGAACAGAGAAATTGCATTCACCGATGGCAAAAAGTCCGGGAACAGTGGTCATCATATTATAATCCACCCATAATCCGCCCATGGTATAATGGCCGGCAGGGTATATGCGCATAGGTTCATCATATGGATTGATGCCTGTCATTTTTTCGTACAGGTCAAATAGATTTCCGTAACGGTCGGCAATAACTTTTTTTCCGAATTTTTTCATGGCATCCCTGAAATCAAGGTATACTGCCAGGCCTGTAGCCCCAACACCAAAACCGGCATCGCACATTTCCTTAGCTGCCCTTGAGCCGATATCGCGGGGCACAAGATTTCCGTATGCAGGATATTTGCGTTCAAGATAATAATCGCGTTCGTCTTCCGGAATATCATTCGGTTTGCGTGAATCTTTCTTTTGTTTTGGGACCCATACTCTGCCGTCGTTCCTAAGTGATTCGCTCATCAATGTCAGTTTTCCCTGATATGGATTTAATTGTGGAATGCATGATGGATGAATCTGGATGAAACACGGATTTGCCCATCCGGCTCCTTTTTTGAAAGCAAGGTACTGTGCAGATGCATTGGAATTGACGGCCAGGGTGGACAGATAGTAAATGGTTCCGTAACCGCCGGAAGCAAGAACTACAGCATGTGCCGAGTGCCGTTCCAATTCACCGGTAACCATGTTTCGAGTAATAATCCCGTGTGCTTTTCCATTAACTACAACCAGCTCCAGCATTTCGCGGCGGGAGAACATCGTTATTTTTCCTTTTGAGATTTGCCGGCTCATAGCCGTGTAACCTGCAAGAAGGCACTGCTGTCCTGTCTGTCCCGAAGCGTAAAATGTACGCGAAACCTGCACTCCGCCGAAAGAACGCGTAGTGAGCGTACCGCCATATTCGCGTGCAAAAGGCAGTCCTGCAGCGGTCATCTGGTCGATTACCTGATTGCTGACTTCTGCACAACGGTACACATCGGCTTCCCGTGAACGGAAATCACCGCCTTTCAGCATATCATAGAACAGGCGGTAATCACTGTCGCCATCGTTCTTGTAATTTTTTGCGGCATTGATGCCGCCCTGTGCTGCCACAGAATGGGCTCTCCGCGGTGTATCCTGAAAACAAAAACATTTAACATTATATCCCAGCTCGGCTATCGATGCAGCAGCAGGACCTCCTGCAATGCCCGTCCCAACAACAATAATATCCAGTTTTGTTTTATTGGCGGGATTAACAAGTTTGCAGGTAGATTTATATTTCGACCATTTCTCCGCTAACGGCCCTTCAGGAATCTTAGAATTTAATTTAAGCATAAGGTGTATTTTTTTTAATGTGGGATAACAGGATTTTACTTTCCTGTCCCTGATTTTTTTCTGCAAAATATTAATGAACGATTTTTTTAAGTTATATTTTATTGCCTTAATTTATCATTTGAAAAAAAACAGGAAATATACGGGTATAATAATAAAACCGCAGGCAATGATAATGGCGTATATGGCGCTGAAGGCTTTGACGGCAGGGGTGTATTTGTCGTGATTAAAGCCCAAAGTCTGGATCGCCGATTGTAACGCATGATTCAGGTGCAGCCCCAGAAGGATGATAAGAATGATATATATTGCCGAATATAAAGGCAATTGGAAAAGATTGATCGCCATATGGTAAAAATCGTGTTTATCAGCAGCACCTTCCGGAACTGGCACCAGTCCCAGCTTCACAAAATAAAAATTTATAAAATGAATGGCAAGGAAAATAAAAATTATCAGGCCTGTCCAGATCATGTATTTTGAAAAGAAAGATGTCTTGGAGCGGTTGGCCCTGTGGTATCCTACAGGACGGGCTGCCCAGTTTTGCAGGGTGAGAATAATGCCAATAATGATGTGAATAAAAAAACCCAGGAACAGGAAAATCTCAAAAATTTTCACAAGATAGTTGGATCCCATAAAATTCGAGGCATCGTTAAACCACTGCCCCTCATCACCGCGGAGTAACGTAAGGTTAATACCCAGATGCACCATCAGGAAAATGATCAGGAAAAATCCGGCGCAGGCCATTGCGATTTTCTTTGTGATTGACGAAAATCTTAGCAGTGTTGAGTTCATATTTTAAAAATTTAATCTATCAATAAATAAAAATTCTGTTCATTGGTTGCAGGTATAGGTATAAGGATTAGAGTAACCGGTATGGTCAATGATCATTAGTTGTTCGTAATAGCCTGACAACTTAAACCATCTACTAAACAGGCAGCCATAAACTATAAACCATAAACATTTTTTGATTAATAAAAAATAACAAATTGATTTTAGTTTTATTTGTACAGCCGTTAACAAATATTGCTCTGATTTTAAATATCAAAAGCAAAATTATATCTTAAATCAAATTAAGCAAGGAAAAATCGAATTTTTTTTATGAACGCAATAAATGCAATGTTTTTAAATAATAAAGGAATGAATTAATGTCAAATCCACTAAATTGAATACTATTATTGATTTCGGATTTCGGAATGCAGATTGCTGATTTGTACCGCTTCCAATCCGTAATTAAAAATCTGCAGGCCGAAATAAATCATCAAACCAGATTCTTATAATAACATCCATTTGCTAATTTTATCACATATTTGTTCTGTTGAATTTCCGGTTTTTCAAGTATTTTAGCGCAGTGAATTTTTCCAAATACCTGACAAAAATCATTTTCATAAAAAAGATATTTTAAAAATCATGAAATACGATCCGATTAATACTAAACTTTTTGTTGAAAACAGGAGCCGTTTTATAAAGCAGCTTAAAAATAATTCGCTAGCCATTTTCAACTCGAACGATGAAATGCCCCGCAACGGCGATCAGAATTTTCCATTCCGCCAGAGCTCCGACTTTTTTTATCTTACAGGCACTGACCAGGCAAAGAGCATACTGTTTATTTTTCCCGATTGTCCGCTTGAAAAATACCGCGAAGCATTATTTCTTGAAGAAACCAACGATCATATTGCAGCATGGTATGGAAAAAAATATTCAAAGGATGAAGCCATAAAAGTTTCGGGAATA
>JAZDMF010000387.1:0-17536 GCA_043801235.1 Bacteroidota bacterium
CTCCGTTTTTTTGAAGGGCCTTGTATGAATAATTTTATCATTCTATCTGAGAAGATTGACCTTGCCATAAATTGTATGTTCTTTTTTCAATGCATCCTTATAATACAACACCCATGTATAGGTTCCTGCGGGAGCTTTATAATCAACTGTTTTCCCATTCCACCCGGCATTCATGTCATCCGATTCGTAAACCATATTTCCCCACCGGTTGAATATTTTAATATTAAACGCTAAGATTCCTGTGCCATAAACATGAAATTCATCATTGTATGAATCGCTGTTCGGAGTAAAACCTGAAGGAACATAAATAGTGTAGTCGGGCTGCACCAATATATAATTGCTCACAGAATCAATACATCCGTACTGATTCCAGACAGTTAATACAACATTAAACTGACCGGTATCGGAATAGGTGTAAAAGAAATTCTGCTGAGATGACATTGCTCCATCGCCTAATGACCATTGCCATTGTACAGGAGGCGGATATCCCGATGTATGATCGTAAAATCCAATTACAGGGTCGAATATTGAAACAACATCCGGATTTGCTGCAAAATCAGCATAAGGTGCAGGATATACATGGACCAGTTGCTGATAGGTAACAGTATCGGAACAACTGCTGCCGTCTGTGAGAATTAATGTAACAGTATAAACCCCGTCCATAATATAGGTATATGAAGGATTTTGTAATCCCGAAGTATTTCCATCGCCAAACATCCATAAATACTGGGTTGAAAAATTAATGTTTTGCGAATTGTCATTGAAAAAAACAGTATGAGGAACGCAGCCATGTGTATTTGTTGCATAGAAATCAGCTATGGGTGCGGGATACGAATTGACAGTAACTGAAGCAGAATTGGCGCACGTATAGATATCTGTTCCTGTAACTGTATAAACAGTTGACTGGGACGGAGCAACAACAGGGCTGGCTAAAGTTTGCTGCCCCGACAGAGAAGGATCGGCAGGGTTTGATGACCAAAAATAGGATGTCCCGCCGCTTGCATTTAATATTGCTGTGGAACCTTCGCAGATTGAATCGGGTGATGATGATGCAACAATGAAAGGCAACGGGTTCACTGAAACAACAACGGAATCATAACCATCGCAAACATTTGTGGCTGTCAGATAATAAACAGTGGTAAGAACCGGGCTCACAGGGTTGATGGCTGTATTCACCCCGTTGCTCCACTGATAGCTAATGCCGCCCGAAGCAACAAGTGATGCTGTATCCCCAAGGCATATAGTGGTATCATTACCTGCATCAATATTATCATTGCCAATGGAAACGGTAATATCTGCAGTAGCAGTTGTACCGCAGGCATCTCTCACGGTTATTACATAAGTAGTCTGGGTTGCCGGGCTGACAACCACCGAACTGTCATTTCCTGCGCCATTATCCCATTGATAAATATATGGTGGAATTCCACCCAATCCGAATGAATTCAGGGTTGCTTGTCCGCCTGCACAAATGGAAGTGTCGCTTCCGGCAAATGCCATCAGCTGAGTATTGTCACGAATATAAAAAGTAAAAACCTGTGTGTTTCCGCATACAGAAGTCTGAACAGTCAGAACAACCGTTTCTATGCCTTCGGTCAATCCGTCATAATTTGGTGAGATAGTAATTGAGGTTGATGTTTGCCCTGCAGGAATGGTTACACTGGCGGGCAGGGGCGTATAATCACTGCCACTGGCAGCCGTTCCTGACACATTATAATATATCGTATAGCCAGAAGTATCAGAAGTGGCAAGCGAAAAGGTAATAATGGCATCACTGCATCCCTCAATGGCCATGGTATCAAGTGTGGAAGTAAAAGTTTGCGAAACACTGATTGCATTGCTTGAAAAACTGTTAGCTTCAAGAAACACAGATGAATCGTACGAACTGTCACCTGCATCTCCCACAGCAAGTTTAATATGATATGTCAGGCAGGGAATGACTTTACACCAGGCAGTTAAAACTGTAGTAAACCCATCGTAAACAATTGTCAGTCCGTTTTGTCCCTGATTGTCTACATAATACTGGGGATATGAAGGGGTGACGTTATTAACATTATCAATTGTAACCGGTAAAGAAGTATTGGGTATCAGCGCAATATTAAGGTTGGAATAATTACCGCCTACGGGATTGGGGCCGCTAACGAAAAAACCAAAAACATCATTAAAAGAAGAGCCCACCCATTCAGGGTATTCCTCAGAAGCAAATACGTAACGAAATTTAATTGTATCGGAAAGAGGAATAAAATCAAATTCAAGAACAGATGCATCATTAACAGTATAACCTGGAATAAGCGACTGAAGTTCAGTATCTGACCCTGTATTTGTCGCCCATGAATTAAAATCAGTCACTGGAGACCCTACGTTACAGGCGAAATTAACACAATCCGAACCATCAACAAGACCAGACGCCATAATAATTCCACTCGACATTCCAAGGTTAGTAGGAGAAGAACCTGTTGTAAAACTACCGATTGTTGCTCCGGGATAGGAATACGGCGCATTATATAATACATTACTTACAGTAACACCGCTTCCGACAAGCATATTCTGCACCAATTGCTGTGGTGTCATTGAAGTGTTTACTGAAAGCTGTGAAAAAAGAGGATTTGAAAAAACAAAAAATAACAGGATCGAAACAATATTATACATAAGCGAAATTGTTTTTTCCCGGTAAGCAGTCTTCCTGATATTTATTGTTAGGTACTTTACCATCAAATAATTAATACGTATTTTATCTTAACAAAGTTACGGTTCCCATACTTGAATGTGAAATACCTGTTGGTGTTTCATAATTCAATAAATAAACATAAACCCCGATCTGCACCCTGTCGTTTTTGCTGTCGCGACCATACCAGCGGGGGTTCATCTCTTCAGAATGATATAAAATGCAGCCCCAGCGGTCGTATATCTGCATATCCGATTGAATGACACCGATGGCTATAGGGGCAAAGTAATCGTTCAGCCCGTTATCATCAGGAGTAAAAGCGTTAGGCACATACAAATGATATGGTGGATACACTATCACTTCTTTCTGAATACTGTCAATGCATCCGATGCTGTTTGTAACAACAAAGGTAACAACGTACATTCCGGTATCGGCATAGGTATGTGTCGGGTTTTGTTCCGTCGATTGTTCTCCGTCGCCAAAATCCCATAGAAAACCAACTCCGTTTGTTGAGGCATCATGGAAATTCAATATCTCGTTGGCTATATATGTATATGTAAAATCGGCGTTAACGGGCAAAACATTCACGGTAATGTTTCCTGTTGCCACAATACCGCAGCTGTCGGTTACCGATACAGTGTACACAGTGGTTTGTGCAGGACTTACGCTTACTGTTTGATCAGAACCCAGGCCGTAGGACCATGAAAAAGTAAAATATCCGATGCCACCGTTAGCGCTTACAGAAATATTTGCAGTTTCCCCGCTGCAAATAGTCGGATCGGGCGATGTGGTGACCTGTATGGCATTATATTGCGGCATAGTGATGGTGACATCATCGGTTAACTGCTGGTCGCAGGCATCATTTACAGTTACAATATATGTAGTTGTTGAATAGGGAGTTACCTGTATTGAAGAGTTTGTTCCCAGTCCGTTACTCCATAAATACGCAAGGTTTCCGTTCCCGCCTGAAGCGTTTGCCAGAATATCGAAAGTGAAAGGGCAAATAATGGATGTGTCATTCATCAGCGTAAGAGTCATAGGGTTGGGATCGTAGATATGTATGGTAACTTTGGGCACATAACTGGTACAGGCTGTAACCTGCGGTACCGAAACAATAACTGTTTCATCACTTTCGGTGATTGCATCGACCATTGGATCAACGGTAAGCGTTGTAGTGCCTGAGCCGGCAGGAAATGTAATGTTTGCCGGAAGGCCAAAATAATCCACTCCTGAAGTAGCTGTTCCTGAAACAGTGATAGGAACTGTCATGGATGAAGCATTTGAAGATCCGCTTCGTGTAAAAGTAATGATATTATCGCTGCATCCCTCAACAGCTGTAGTGTCGGTAGCGACAGATGTATTGGTTGTGACCGAGGAAATTGTAACTGTAGTGGAAGAAAAACTGCCTGCTTCAAGAAATACTGCTGAATCAAACCAGGCATCTCCAATATCGCCAATTGCAAGTTTAATATGATACTGCTGACAGGCTTGAACTACACACCATGCGGTTAAAACGGTTGTGAATCCATCAAAAACTATCGTTGAGCCGGACATTGCTTCATTATCAACATAGTATGAAGAAAAAGATAAAGACATGCAACCAGAAGTTCCAAATATTCCAGCATTTCCATTGTTTATTGAATTAATTGCAACAGGTAAATTCGTACCTGGAATTTTTGCAATATTAATACTGCTATTGGAATATGGCCCTGAAATACCGGGTCCGCTAACAAAAAAGCCAAAAACATCATTAAATTCTGAACATACATATTCCGGATATTCTTCAGAAGCAAAAACATATCTTACCGATATTGTATCTGATATCGGGATAAAATCAAATTGTAAAACATTTGCATCCTTGCATGAATTTCCCGAAGAAAGTGAAAGTAAATCCACATCACTTAAATTATTTAAACTATCAGAATTAAAATTGCTGACTGGTGAACCTAATGGAAAACTCCCCCCTCCTCCATTAACATAACCTGTTGAAATTACTATACCTTCATTTAAGCCCAGGTTTGTTGAAGCCCCGCCACCAAAACTTCCCATGGAGTTGCCGGAACCTGTATATGAAACATTTGATACAGTAATACCATTGCCCAATAATATATTTTGCACCAGTTGCGGCGGGGTCATTGATGTGTTTACATTAAGCTGGGCACTGGAGTATGAATAAACCAATAATCCAAGAAGTGTATATATTATTTTTTTTAGCGTCATTTTTCTTTTCATCATTTCCCCGCATTATATTTATAACTTGTTGATAGAGTATAAAATTGAACGCAGAGATTTATCAAAAATTAGTCCAAAAAAATATTTTTATTCATCAATCCACTTAAATATAATACAAACAATAAAATTACATATTTTTTAACTACATGAAACTGATTAAAATAACAAAAACTCATTTTCTTCTTTTGCTTCAGTATATAATAAGACATTATTTTTAAGCATTTGGTTGCCCGAACCATGAAATTTTAAGAATAAAAAATGTTTATTTTTACAAAAAATTTAAGAATCATGGATAATTTATCAGCTTACATCGAAAAGAACAAGGAAATATTTCTAAATGAATTATTTGCTTTCCTTAAAATTCCTTCTGTAAGCGCCAAGCCGGAGCATAAGGAAGATATGTTCAAAGCATGCGAATTTATTAAAGGTAAACTGACGGATGCGGGAGCCAATACCGCTGAAATTATTTCTACCAAAGGCCATCCGATAATATATGGCGAAAAATTTACAGATAATAAACTTCCTACAGTTCTTGTTTACGGCCATTATGATGTGCAGCCTCCTGAACCACTGGATTTATGGGAAAGTCCGCCATTTGAACCTGTAATAAGAAATGAGCGTATTTATGCGCGCGGCGCCGATGATGACAAGGGTCAGGTATTCATGCATATCAAAGCTTTCGAGTACCTTGTTAAAGAAAATATACTTCCCTGCAATGTTAAATTCATGTTCGAGGGCGAAGAGGAAGTGGGTTCGGAAAATCTGGGAGACTTCTGCAAACAAAACAAGGATAAGCTGAAATGCGATATCATTCTTGTTTCCGATACTGCCATGCTTGCTCAGGATATTCCAAGCATTACCGTTGGTTTGCGCGGACTTGCTTATATGGAAGTCGAGGTAACCGGCCCCTGCCGCGACCTGCATTCCGGGCACTATGGAGGCGCTGTTGCAAACCCCGCCAATGTTCTTGCAAAAATGATTGCTTCGCTCACAGATAATGATAACAGAATTACTATACCCGGATTTTACGACGATGTTTTGAATTTACCGGATGCAGAGCGCACTGAAATAAACAAAGCGCCTTTTGATATAGAACATTACAAGAAGGAAATAAAAATTGGTGATATTCAGGGAGAAAAAGGATACACTACCATTGAACGCACAGGCATACGCCCTTCACTCGATGTGAACGGCATGTGGAGCGGTTATACCGGCGAAGGTGCGAAAACCGTTCTTCCGGCAAAAGCCGGCGCTAAGATTTCAATGCGACTGGTTCCCAAACAAGACCCCGAAAAAATTGCACAGCTTTTTGAAAAATATTTTTTATCAATTGCTCCAAAAAGTGTTACTGTTACAGTAAAATCGCTTCATGGCGGAAACGGTTTTGTTGCTCCTACTGATACTATTGCATATAAAGCTGCCAGCAAAGCGTTTGAAACCACCTATGGCAAAAAGCCCATTCCTGTTAGAGGCGGTGGAAGCATTCCCATCATCGCATTGTTCGAACAGGTGCTGGGTGCAAAATCAATACTTATGGGTTTCGGGCTTGAATCGGATGCCATACATTCCCCCAACGAAAGCTTTTCTTTATTTAATTTTTTTAAAGGAATTGAAACCATTCCGTATTTCTATAAATATTATACGGAGATGATGCAGAAATAAACAGCTGAAAATGCATTCATATAATTCAAACGGTTTAATTGTTACATTGTTAAATTGCCGAGTTTACTGTATATTTTGTTAATGTCAGGTTTACAACAATTCGGTAATTTATCGGCTTTATTCCCCCTGAAAATTTATTTTTTCTACCGTTAACAATATTGTTTATGTATATTCTTTCCTCCATTTAAAAACAAAATATTTTCTTTTATAAAATTCTTTTTAAATAAACGACATTGACTTGTGATTTTAGATTTTCCTTATGACCATTGACCAAACCTACTGCCATTAACCGTCAACTAATAACACATTATTTCTTCGGCATCTTATAGCCTCTCTGCTTCGCCATATCTTCAAGTCTTTTCTGAAAACCAGATTTTTTCTTTGCATCGGGTTTTTTGCGGTTTTCCTGAATTTTAGCATGAATGGCTTCTTCGTTAACTGTTTTACGGATGATCCACATCTGTAAGAATGTAAGCATGTTTGCAAGGAAGTAGTAATAGCTTAATCCGGCGGCAAAACTGTTGAAGAATCCAAGGAACATCACAGGCATGGCATACATCATGAATTTCATTCCGGGCATTTGCTGCTGGCTGCCCATTAACTGATTATTTACCTTGGTATAAATAATTGTCGAAACCGTCATAAGCAATGTAAACAAGCTTACATGATCTCCATAAAAAGGAATGTTGAATCCGAGGTCCAGCACCGAATCGTATGTAGAAAGGTCATCAGCCCACAGGAATCCTTTTTGCCTTAATTCGAACGATGAAGGGAAGAAACGGTACAGTGCGATAAGTATAGGCATTTGCAGCAACATGGGAACACATCCGGCCAGTGGATTTACTCCGGCTTTTTTGTACAATGCCATTGTAGCCTGCTGGCGCTCCATTGCTTTCTCCTTTGGAATTTTTTTATTTATCTCTTCAATTTCCGGTTTCAGTACACGCATTTTTGCAGACGACATATAAGTTTTATATGCAATAGGGAATAGAACAATTTTGAGCAGGATGGTCAGGATTAAAATTATGATTCCATAATTCATACCTGTGGTTTCAAGCCAATTGAATACCGGAATAACTGCAAACCTGTTTATCCAGCCAAGAATATAAGGAGAACTCCATCCCAGCGGTATTTGCCTTTCAAGATCAAGATGGTATTCTCTTAATGTCTTGTAATGATTCGGCCCAAAATATATGCGCATCGGGAACGTCTGCGACGGCTTGTTGTCAACAGGAACACTGATTCGCGCAAGACATGATTTGACAAATTTTGAAGTATCGGATGAAGTGGTGCTGATACCGGCATTCAGGAATCCTTTTTCTGCTATCATAACAGAGGTAAAGAACTGCTGCCTGAAACCTATCCACGATACTTTTGTTTTCAGCTCCTCAGAGTCATCGCTTGTTTCAGAAAGATAATCCACTTCATCATCAAAGTATTTATAATAAATTGTTGACGATGTTTGCTCATTCTTCAGGCTTTTTTCCTGCTGCAGCAGGTTCATCTGCCAGTCAATGTCCATGGAGCTCTGGCTTGAAGTAATGATATCGGCCATGCCTACAAGGTTCACATCGGCTTTCATCATGTAATCATTTCCATATACTGTGTAGCAAATCTCAATATATTTATTCCTTTCCGGATTTGATGCCGAGTCGGGATAAAGGCGCATGGCTATTTTTACCGAATCGGTACCGCTCAGGCTGATGCTGTCCTTTCCTGTAAATTTTAGCGTCAGAATAACAGGTTCAAAATTCAGGTTACGTGTGGCAATTACCCTGTTCTGCGCATAAAATTTTAATCCGAACAATGAAGAATCGGATTTATACAGGACCAAGGGCATTCCGTCATAGGTGTCATATTTCTTCAGCTGCACATAACAAATACCCCCGCCGAAATTGGTAAACCTGAATTTTGTCAGTTCATTTTCAACAGTAATTGATTTCTTTTCACCCTTAAGGGAAGCTGCAAACATTCCGAATTCATCTTTTTGCTTTGTGTTTACAGTAGTATCCTTTACCTTGCTTGTATCACTTGTAGTGCCTATTATAACAGAATCTTTCTTTAAAGAATCTGCTTTTTGTTTCCGGATTCTTTCCTCGGCAGCTTGAATGGAATCAGTTTTCTTTTGAACTAATGCAATTGAATCCTGCTCATGCTGTATTTTTTTACGTTCTTCTTCTGACGGACGGTTGATATAACTGAATACGATAAGTATCAATGCAATTACAACAATGCCTATAATAGTGTTTTTGTTCATCAATAAAAAATTTAAGAGGGCAAAGATAAAGGTTTTGCGCTTTTAAAAAAATAATGTCATTCCGTCTTAACAGAATGACATATTATACTGAATAGCCTGAATCCGATCAAATTCTTACTATAAAGCCACCGATTCCGTTTTTTGCTGAATAGATCAGCTGCTGTGTTTTCCAGTTGTAAACAATAATTTCAGAATTCCTGTATTCATATGCAAATAAAACATAATCACCATACATGAGTATCCCAAGCTGGCTTTGGTCAATGTTTGTCAATTCGGTGGTTTCCTTTTTATTTTTATTGTATGCCAGAACCGGTGGTACATAATGTTCTGAATCACCAAAAGCTGTTTTAACAATAATATCATAAGGGGTTTTTGTTCTGATTATTATAAATCCCTCCGCAAAACTCATGGGATATTTGTCAATTCCATACTGTGCATATAATGATGAATCTATGAAGCTTGCATATCCTGATGACGATTGCACCATACAGGTTGAAACAAACAGTGCCGAATTCATAGAGAATTGACCCTGTTTTCTTTTCTTCAAATAATTTATCTCACCAAAAGGATAAAGCATGCCGGCGCCTGTTTTGTAGGCTTTTTGAGCAATGATATTGAATTTTCCGTTTGTATCAAGCTCAGAAACATATACAATGCATGCTACTCCATAACCCGGAATAAAAGCATCCGGCGCTGCTGATAATTTAGTATAAAGTTCAGACTGTTCCCGATTAAAAAAATCAGACATTAATAAATATGAAAAAAAGATATTACCGCTGGCACTGTCCATCCATGCTTCTTCAAAAGTCAGGTGATCGCTCAATGATCCGGATATTTTTTCAGGAATCCCGATGCTATCGTACCTGTTTTTATAAATTCCTTCCGGCAGGAAAAAATATGTGTAATTGTTCACAGTATCCCATAACACATCCATAGGCAATGTCTTGAACTGCGCAAGATGCACCGTATCGCCACTTTTCAGATCCCGGATGCAGCATGTAAACTTACTTTTTTCTTCCTCAAAATATATAAGACACGTATCATTTATATTGTGTGTCCTTATTGTATCAACACCTTTATTTTTATCACTGTTACCTTTAATAGTGTTTCCGCAATTGACGAATATACTGCTGAAAAGCAATATTAAAACCGGATATAGGCATATGCTATTATGAATTTTTTTTATAAAATGATGGATTATCGAAAAACGATTTTTAAATATCTTAATAAACAAAATCATGTATAACATATAATTACCATTTAAAAACAATTGCAAACAAAAAATCTATTTAATATTTCTCTGGATGGCGGCACCAATAAACTCCACAAACAGAGGATGCGGCCTGGCCACAGTACTTCTGTATTCAGGGTGGAACTGAACACCAATAAACCATGGATGCGATGGGATTTCCATCATTTCAACCAGGCAATCTTTTGGATTTATTCCCGAAGGGATCATACCAGCTTTAATAAAGGCATCCAGGTATTTATTGTTGAATTCATATCGGTGGCGGTGGCGTTCATTGATAAGTTTCGCATTGAAAATTTCGTATGCTTTTGTACCTTCTTTCACTTCGCAGGGATACACTCCAAGCCTCATGGTTCCGCCTTTGCATGAAATCTTTTTCTGAGCCTCCATGATATCGATAACAGGATTGGATGTCCGCGGATTCATTTCTGTAGAATGGGCATCTTTCAGTCCCAGTACATTCCTTGCAAATTCAATAACGGCGCATTGCATGCCAAGGCAAATTCCCAGAAAAGGAATTCCGTTTTCGCGCGCATACTGAATAGCAGTAATTTTACCTTCAATGCCCCGTTCGCCAAAACCCGGAGCCACAAGAATTCCGTTAAGGTTATTTAATTGTTCTTTTACATTCGATGCATCAATGTCTTCCGAATGCACCATTTTCACTTTCACTTTGCACTGGTGAACAGAACCCGCATGAATAAAAGACTCACTGATGGATTTGTAGGCATCCTTCAGTTCAACATATTTTCCGATGATGCCAACATTTACTTCGCTGTTGGGATGCTGTAGTCTGTAAAGAAATTCTTCCCATTTTGCCAGGTCGGGTTCCTGCTTTTCGGGCATATTCATTTTTCGCAGCACCACCGAATCAAGCTTTTCTTCGCGCATCAGCAAGGGCACCTGGTAAATAGTTTCCACATCTATCGATTCAATAACTGATGTCGGATCGACGTTGCAGAACAAAGCAATTTTATGTTTCTGGTTTTCGCTCAGATGCCTTTCGGCGCGGCAAACCAGCACATCGGGCTGCACTCCGAGTTCAAGCAGCATTTTCACGCTGTGCTGTGTGGGTTTGGTCTTCAATTCGCCGGCAGCGGCAAGGTAAGGCACTAGTGTAAGATGCACAACAAGGCATTTATTACCCAATTCCCAGCGCAACTGACGAACAGTTTCAATATAGGGAAGCGACTCAATATCGCCTACCGTTCCGCCAATTTCAGTAATCACAAAATCATAGAGGCCTTCATTGCCCAGTAATTTGATGCGGTATTTTATTTCATCGGTAATATGGGGAATCACCTGAACTGTTTCACCCAGGTAGTCGCCTCTTCTTTCTTTTTCAATAACCGACTGGTAAATTCTTCCGGTGGTAACATTATTGGCCTGTGATGTAGGCATATTCAGAAAACGCTCGTAATGCCCCAGGTCAAGATCGGTTTCTGCTCCGTCATCGGTAACATAGCATTCGCCATGCTCGTAAGGATTCAGCGTGCCGGGATCAATATTAATATAAGGATCGAATTTCTGAATGGTAACCGCATAGCCTCTTGCCTGAAGAAGTTTTGCCAGTGAAGCTGAAATGATTCCTTTTCCGAGCGATGATGTAACACCGCCGGTAACGAAAATGTATTTTGTGGAAGGCATGGTATGTTTTTTAAAAAAAATACCTTCGCAAATTAACTAATAATTATGAATTACAATAAAAAAATCCTTGAAATTGATTATCCTCAAGAGAAGTATATAGGGAATAAACCAATTTCATTCTGATTACATGGGAAACGGATTTTTATATTTACCCCTCTGTCCGCCTGTTGGCGGACATCTCCCCTTGAAGAAAAGGGAGATTACAAGGAAACCCCGACTCAAGAGTCGGGGAATTATTATATTAAAAATGATTTTAAAAAAATGAACAGTTGTGTTGATTAATTATTAATCAGTTTCAGATAGAATTGGTGATTTGATTTTTTTCCGTACATTTTTTAGTTATTAGTTTGTTAGTTCTTTGGTTTTAGTTGTATTAGTTTATAGTTATGGTTGGCTGGTTATTCAATGAAAACTTAACAGGTAACTAAAACCAGCAACTAACAAAACCAGAACTATTAACTATAAAACCAATAACTACAAGAAAAATTCCAAAAAGTCTTTTATAATAATAGCATATTTTTGGTATCTTGGCGAAAAATCACATCAGCTATGGATACCTTCAGAACACCCATTAATATTCCGGCATCAAAAAATAAAATAAATTATCATTCCAGTTGTTTTTTTATCGGTTCCTGCTTCACCGAAAGTATTGGGAATTACCTGAAGGATTTGAAATTCCAAACGGACATAAATCCTTTCGGAATAGTTTATAATCCCATTTCAATTAAAAATTTCATTGACTTTTTAATAATAGGAAAACAATTCTCAGAAAAAGATCTGGACTTTCATAATGATGTTTGGTTCAGTTTTCATCATCACAGCCGTTTTTCAGATACGGATAGGAAAAGATGCCTGAAAAAAATAAATGATACCTTACGGGTTTCATCCGGCTTCTTAAAAAAATCCGGCTTTTTATTTATCACTTTGGGCACTTCATACATTTACACACACAAAGAAAAAAATATTGTTGTATCTAACTGCCACAAGCTTCCTTCGGAAACATTCACTAAATCATTGAAACAGCCTGAAGAAATTTATTCGGCATACAGCAGTCTGATAAAAAAAATCAAAACGGTAAATCCTTCCTTGAAAATTATTTTCACTATCAGTCCGGTTCGTCATGTGAACGATGGTTTTATTGAAAACCAGCGCAGCAAATCAATCTTATTTGTAGCTGTTCATAAGATCATGGAAAAATTCGAGAACTGTTCATATTTTCCTGCTTATGAAATTATGATGGATGAACTGAGGGATTACAGGTTTTATGCTGATGACATGATTCATCCGAACGATACGGCCATCAATTATATCCGCAGGAAGTTCATTGAAAAGTATATTGATAAGGCTTCACAGGAAATAATGGCTGAAATAGAAAAATTGGTCCGGGCAAAAAACCACAGAACATTTTTTCCGGAAACGCCGTCGCATAAAATATTTCTAAAGAAAAACCTTCAGAAGATATCGGGAATGAAAAAGCAATTTCCTTTTCTGGATTTACAAGAATTTGAAGATTATTTTAGGAATTGAGGAGGAATGCAACCGGTATTACTTATAAAACCTGATCAGCGACTTCCATGTCCCGCCATTGTACACTTCACAAAAACCGTTAGCTTTGAATATACGTTTTGTACTGGTGCTGCGCATTCCAGAAACACAGCAGGTGATTACAGTTTTGTTTTTATCAAGTTTTTGATTTTTTTGTTTCCAACTCGTTCAGTGGAATATTGACTGATTTTTTCAGATGTTCATACCCGAACCCGCCTTCTGTGCGGACATCAATAATAACTGCTCCGTGACCAATAATTTCTCCTATATAGCCCTCGGTTTGCTTTTTAAAATAGTTTTAAAAAATTTCAACATGTGTCGGGTCACTGAAAATAAGTGACATCATTGTCCCAGATAACTTTTCAGCAAGCGGCTTCTTGAGGTATGTTTCAGTCTGCGGATGGCTTTCTCTTTTATCTGCCTTACCCTTTCCCTTGTCAGGTCGAACTTTGCGCCAATCTCATCCAGTGTGAGGCCATGACTTATACCGATACCGAAATAATATTTTATGATATCGCGTTCGCGTCCTGTAAGTGTTGCGAGCGACCGTTCTATTTCTTTTGAAAGCGATTCAAATATCAAACCGCTGTCAGTATTCGGAGCATCATTGCTCGAGTAAACGTCAAGGAAGCTCATGTCTTCGCCGGGAATAATAGGTGCGTCGACTGAAAAATGCCGGGTATTTATTTTCATTGCATCGGCTATTTTTTCTTCAGGAACATCAAGCGCATCGGCAATTTCATCCGATGAAGGCAGGCGTTCATAAATTTGTTCGAGCCGTGAAATTTCTTTCGAAATTTTATTTAACGAACCCACCTGGTTCAAAGGCAATCGGATAATCCTTGATTGTTCAGCCAGTGCCTGCAGTATCGATTGGCGTATCCACCATACAGCATATGAAATAAATTTGAAACCCCTGGTTTCGTCAAAACGCTGGGCAGCCTTTATCAGTCCCAGATTTCCTTCATTGATCAGATCGGGCAAACTAAGTCCCTGGTTCTGGTACTGCTTTGCAACCGAAACAACAAAACGCAAATTTGCCAGGGCAAGTTTTTCTAATGCTTTCTGATCGCCGGCTTTAATTTTCTGCGCCAGTAACACTTCTTCTTCTGCAGTAATTAAACCTTCCCTGCCGATTTCCGACAGATACCTGTCAAGCGATGCTGTTTCCCGGTTGGTTATTGATTTTGTTATCTTGAGCTGTCGCATAATCCTTCCTCGTCTTTCTTAACTGCCTCAAAAACAATATGTTAATTTTTGGGTCGAAGCTTTGCGAAATTACATCATTTTATTTGAATAATGATAATAATAATTCATAAAAGATATTAACAGAGCAATAGTACTGAAATGTAATATTTTACAAGGCATAGGGCTCACATACCAAACCCATAATATGCATGCATACCGTTCGCATATATTCCTTCAATCAGCACTTCTCCTTTTTTATCTTTCAGCACTGTTTTCAAATCATCTGACGAAATAATTTGTTTTTTATCAACTTTGGTAATGATAAAGCCTTCACGAATTCCTGCATTTTTTAACAACCCTGCATCCAGCTTTGATATTTTCACTCCGCTTTCTATGCCCAGATCTTTCAATTCATCTGCTGTGGGTGTTTCAAAAGTTGCACCAAATAAAGTGGTTTCACTCGTTTCATCATTTTTTACTACATCGGTAGTATTATCAATATTCTTCAGTGTAACTGTATCTTCTTTTTCAACGTTATCACGGATGTAAGAAACTTTTACCTCGTCACCCGGCCTGTGAATCACAATTGCCTCCTGCAACTCAGAGCTGCTGTTTACTGCAGATGAACCTATTTTTGTGATTATGTCGCCTTCCTGTAATCCCGCTTCTGCAGCGGCTCCTTTTTCTGCAACAGTAGAAATAAGAATGCCTTTTACTTTACTCAATCCTTTTTCTTTTGCTACTTTACTGTCAATTTCTTCATACGTTATTCCCAGGTAAGCCCGCTGAACCTGGCCGTAACTGATAAAATCCTCCACAACTTTTTTCACAATATTCACCGGAATAGCAAAAGAATATCCAAGGTATGAACCGGTATTTGATGCAATGGCAGCATTCACCCCGATCAATTCACCATCGGTGTTCACCAGGGCGCCTCCGCTGTTACCGGGATTCACGGCGGCATCGGTCTGCAGAAACGATTCAATGGAAGAATTTTTTCCGAGAATATTCAGGTTCCGCGCTTTTGCACTGATGATGCCTGCAGTGACAGTTGATGTTAAATTGAAAGGGTTTCCGACAGCAAGCACCCATTCGCCCACTTTCACACTGTCGGAATTTCCATAGGAAAGATACGGCAGATCTTTTTCATCAATCTTAACCAATGCAAGATCGGTTCCCGCGTCCTTTCCGATAATTTTTGCCTCGTAAGTTCTGTTATCATTCAGCGTAATTTCAATATAACTTGCATCCTGAACAACATGATTGTTTGTAACAATATATCCATCGGAGGTAAGTATCACTCCCGATCCGGAAACTTTTGCAGGAGTGGAGTAATCCTTGTATTGAGGATTGCTGAAAAACCCCCATGGATCCCATGATCCGCCGTAAAAATCATCATACACCGAACTTTTCTGCTGGTACTCGGTCTTGATGTGAACCACTGCATGAACGGATAATTCTGCCGCTTTAGTGAAATCAAGATTTTGGGGAACAGGATCGGATGAAGCGGAGCCCGCAGCAGGCTGATAATTTTCTTCTGGTTCTTCAACTGCCTGCGTTTTATTAACAGCAACAGTTTTGCTTACCAGGTTCGATGTTGTAACAGCAAACAATCCGCCTGTAAAGGCGATTAAAATAAAAGTCAGAATTTTTTTTGTTTCCATACCTGTGATTTTTTTAAACAATTTGCATTTTTCATCAATTTTCATGCCCTGAAACCTTTTGTCAGTTTCCGGAAAAGTCATAAAAACAAGCTATTCCCAAAAACGTCGGCAGGTTTGGGATATTGTTAATCCATTGTTAAAAATTGTTAAGCAAATGCTTGTCAGTTGCTGTCGCATTTTTTTTACTTTTGCATTTAAAGAAATGTTTTCGGAAAGGACATTTTTCTGACAGCAGGTCATTATCATAAAATGAAAAAACCAAGAAACCGTTTTTTATATATGTTTGTCGGGATCCTTATCGGGTTCCTTATTGCATGGAGCATAGTATGGTGGCAGGGCGGTTCTGCAGGTAGCTGGCATTTTTTTAAAAATTTTAAGCATTACATAAGTAATCTTTTCGACAGCAAGGACAAAGATGAAGATGTTACAATTATTACGGAACCTGGCATAAAAAATAATAATTCAAAGATAGATCCTCTTCTTTCAGCCGAAATGAAAAACGATTCGGCATATTACGACAGCACCCATTTTGATTTTTCCAATCCCGATGCCCTTGATGAATTCCTGGCCATGTATAACGGTCAGCTGCCCGATTCTTCCTTGTTCGATTCCATTCTGAAAAGCCAGAAAAATATTGATATCAACAATTATAACAATGCAGCGGAAGATGTTCATGTAAAAAAAGACAAACTCATTTATGCAAAGTCGTTTACCCTTCCGGGTATTGAATATTTATTCAGTGATAATACCGATAAACTCGATTCGTTACTTTCAGAAAATTCTTCTTCTGAAAAAAATAATACCAACAATATATTGCATGTTGAATTCTGGAAATCACCCATCAATTACAAGGGTTATAAAACAGGCAAGAACAAACTGGTTTTGTTCGGTATCGAACAGTTCAGCATGATATCGTTCAAAATTCTGGACAAAACACTTTACATGAAATACGTTTCCGATTATTACCAGATGGACCGCACTCCTGAATTCAAATCACTTATTCCCGTAAGTAATTCCAACCTTGTCAGCCAGCTCAACAATCAATGATTCTCCCTTTTTCGAAATACCATGGCGCAGGGAACGATTTTATAATGATCGATAACTCAAACCTGATTTTCAGGAACCACATGAATTCTCATGAAATAATTGCAAAACTCTGCCACCGCAGGTTGGGCATTGGCGCCGACGGGCTTATTCTTGTTAACAGCTCAAAGGATTCCGATTTTGAAATGGTTTATTACAACTCCGACGGCTATCCCGGCAGCATGTGCGGAAATGGCGGCCGCTGCAGCGTTGCCTTTGCGTACGCGCTAAACCTTATCAGCGAAAAAACTATTTTCTTAACATCCGATAGAATTCACCGTGCAGAAATAATTTCACAAAATAATGAAACAACTTCTGTTAAATTACAGATGCGTGATGTTAAAAAT
>JAZDMF010000121.1:0-3232 GCA_043801235.1 Bacteroidota bacterium
ATAGGAAATTACCCGAATACAGTAATAAAAATATTATTGCGATGCAATATTTTGATATTTTTAAATAAATATATTTTGTATTACTTTTTCTCATTGCAGTAGGGTTTATAAATATTAATATAGCTGAAAATGGCATCAACAGCATTTTGCTTCATATCCTGTTTCAGGTTCATATTATTTTTTACGCTGACGCATCCTTTGTATACAGCACAAAAATCTGATTCCATGTCGTGTTGTGCAATGGCCAGGGCCAGTATCATCTGAATGGTGAAGCTTTTGGGATCCTTGCTGCTGGCAAGTGTCAGTATCTTAATAGGTTTTTCCGTTTGAAAATAATTATCCATTATTGTCAGGTAGCCCAGGCAAAATATATCTTCTGCTGAAAGAACGTTAAGATCAAAACCATTACTGTAACTATATTTTTTCATGATAAAAGACGTCAGGAGAGAAGCATTGTTTTTTCCGTTAAAGTTCCATGAAAGAGCATTAATAATGGCAGCTTTCACATCGATTGCAACTGTATCACTAAGGAGATAATCTGCTATAGTATCATCTACGGTGCCTGACTGGTGTGCTTTTTCTACAACAACCACATCGGAATAAAATGTATAGAAAGTAGTTGAAGTTATAGGAGAATCGGCATAAAGATTATTCAGAGAGATAATAAAAACAAGAATTGTAATAATTTTTTTCATTTGAATAAGGATTGTTAGATTTGTGAAAAATAAATTAAAAATAAAATTATTCAGCAAAAGCTTTTATTTCAATATTGTCAATGAATAGCGTTTGTCTGTCGGGATTCCATACATATATTTTCAGTTCATCATTCCGTGACCGCAGTTCGGGTAAAGTAAACGAGAAGAACACCTGGCCCCATTTATCTTTTTCAATAAAGTATTCAAATTTTGTAGAAACCCACATGTAATTATCATAGATATTGTTATCGTCATCCCTGAAATTCAAGGTTGCTACGATCTGGGCATCTTTGAAAACACCTGCAGCATATGCCCAGAGGCTGACTGAAATTCTTGAAAAAGATGTATAAGTCATTTCCGAAATGATGCTGTTGCTTGAAGGTCCGAACTCATCATTGAAATCAAGCCGGACAGAATATTTCCCATACATTACTTTTTCTGTATCAAGTATTGATGTATCCTTGTCCCATGTGTTCTTTTCTTCAAAACCATTAAGGATGTAATAAACAGGCTGCGCAACGGTAAGAGCATGTACACTGTCGGTTGCTGAATACAGCGAAATTCCTGCCAGTCCGTTATAATCAATATCTTTAATGAGATATGGATATTTTACACGGATCATGTCATAGGCTTCAGACGGATTATATACATTCGACCAGGCATAAAGGAAGTAAGGTGTGCTGACCGTTTCGATTACTTTTCGAAGTTTGTACAGATCTGTTTTGCCATTGTTTTTGTATAAAGAAAAAATAACTGACTTGTCAAAACGTTCAAAATAATAATTAATGTAAGAAGGAGAGTTTATATTTATGACACGTGTTATATTTTTTTTCTCCATACTCATCATTCCATTCTGTGGTTTTTTTTGCAATGTCCCTGAATTCGCCGAAATGGTATGTTGAATAATAATCTTTTTCAAACACGCTGCTGAAAATGCCCAAAACAATCAGCATTGCCAGTGCTATATAATTATAAATCCTGTATTCTTTCCTTATGAAAGAGAATAAAAAGAATAACAGGAAAGGGAAGGAAAAAATAAGAACGGCATTTTCAAGAACGGGCTTCACCCATAAAGAATAGTAAAAGCTGTAAACAATGGGAATAACAAACCATGCCAGGGAAAGGATATGGAATTTTCCGATCCGCACTTCAGTGAAACCGGCAATATTGCTTATAATAAAAATGCCAAGCACTGCGTACAAAACAAGAAATGAATTATTAAAAACATGTTCAATGTGTTCAAAGAACCATCCCTGCCAGGGAATGGAAAGCCACGATTCTGAAGGGTTCGACAGTTGGTAAATGATTACCGGGATATTGGGAGCATAAAGAATAAGAAAAAACAAAAGAGATAAAATGTACCATTTCACTTTTTCTTTTTTAAGTAAAAATAATCCTGACAGGAAAACTATTCCTAAGAATATCAGGGAAAAATAGTGCATGTACGCGGCAAGGGCAAGTGTTATTGAAAAACGGATCATGTTTTTCTTACTGTTTTCCTTATCAGTGAGAAGTTTTGTCCAGTACCATACTGAAAGGATTGTGATAAGCGATCCGGGAGCAAAAGGCCTTGCGGTCTGGCTGCACTGCAATGTGAATTCAAGAAAACATAATGCCGCAGCGACGAACAAAGCAGCATGGCTGTTGAACCATTTTTCAGCAAGGCGGTAAGAAAAATAAATCGTAAGAATACCGCATATAACAAACGGCAGCCTGATCATGAAAACCGAAGATCCGAAAATTTTCATCCACAGGTACAAAAATGTATAGAATCCTGCAGGTCCTGTGTCGCCAATGTTTGGCAGGGAAAAGAAGTCGCTGAAAGAAAATTCTTTTATCCGGGTTATGATGCTGAGTTCTTCATTGGATAGAGAAAGACCTGTGATGTTATAAAAACGCATTACAGCGGCAATGAGAAGTATAAGCAGCAGCAGCGAACGTTCCGTATTTTCCCTGAGGAATTTTATCATTTCTCTTTAAATGTTCTTTGCTTCAGGGCTTCAAAAAGAATAATTCCGGAGGCAACGGAAACATTCAGCGACGGGGTGTTTCCCTGCATGGGAATATGAACCGCGGCATCCGACAATTTAATGTATTCAGGAGAGATGCCGTTTTCTTCGGAGCCCAGTATGATTGCGAGTGGTTTTTTGTAATCAGCTTTATAATATGCTTCACTGCCCTGCCTGCCGGTAGGCATGGCTTTTTCAGAACATGAAATGATTTCAATGCCTGATGATTTGATGAGGCTGATGGTATTTATTAAATTTTCCTCCCTGCACACTGGAATATTATACAGTGCGCCGGCCGAGGTTTTCACGGCATCCATATTGATTTGTGCGGAACCTCTCACAGGTATCACTATTGCATGAACACCGGCACATTCGGCTGTACGTGCAATGGCGCCAAAATTTCTTACATCGGTGATGCGGTCTAAAATAAGAATTAAAGGATCTTCGCCTTTTTCATAAACGGATGGAAGAATATTTTGTAAAAGCTGATAGGTGATTTCAGATACAAAAGCAATCACGCCCTGATGA
>JAZDMF010000418.1:0-2807 GCA_043801235.1 Bacteroidota bacterium
TTAACACCTTTCACGTTTTTTGCTCTTACTTCTGCCTCTTGCTTTAGATCAGATACAAAGCTCGGCCACGGCCCGCTTTCAAGCTGATCCAACAAAGGGGTCTTATGTTTCATTGTTTTACCTCCATTTTGTTAATATGACTAAGAATACAGATTGAGATAGTTGCCTTCAGACTCGGAGCTTGTGCGGTCACCTCCTCTCGCGTTGGCATATATAAAAGTATGTATGTATAAGGATAATCCTGAAAAAACCGCCATATCACTAAGGCCTTCGTATAAGATTAATATTGCTTGTTGTCAATAAAAAAGGAGTGTTAATAACCCATTGATATTCATAAATGGTGAATAATAAAAACTATCGTTATGTTGTGGTTCAGGTTTAATAAAAACGCTTTATATTGTGTATAGAAGTTTTAGAGAAAATATAATAGCAGCCATAAAAAAAATTATAGATTTTTTACAGCATGGAATAATTCGCTTGAATGTTTGGCTAAGTTTCTATCGATAACCGGAATGTCGGGCGCCGATTGATTGAACGAACCAATAATGGCTTTTGACAGATCAAACAATTCATTCTCGGATCTGGATTGAAAATAAATTCTGAATTCATCAATAAAATTATATGGAATCACCTTTGACCTGGATTTTATTATCATGCCTTCCCAGAAGCCCTTTATTGTTCCTTCAACCGACATATCATCGGCCCACACAATATCGCCGGTACCATCAATCCTGTCAAGGCGCATTCTTATTGATAGAACTAAAAGAAACATTAGCAGTCCTTCAAAAATCAATTCCTGATCTTTAGTTTGAACTTTTGTTTCAAAGAGAGATGAATATTGCCTAGCCGTAACTAGCTTCACATCCAGTGAATTACCTGTTTGTTTTACTACAAAATCGCCTGCGGCATGATGCCAGGGAAATATCTGCTCAAAGGTCTGAACATTATAAAAGCAGGTCATGATCCTTGATGCCTGTCTGTAAATTTCTATTGCAGTGTCCTCAGACACAAAAAAGCTGCCGTTTGAATTATCCCATATCAATATTTTTTCTTTTCCGTCGGAGGGATCCATTGAAACGTGAAATTCACTATATCCTTCAAACCACTCTCCGAGAAACATTCCTATTTGAATGTTGCCTCTTCCAATAAAATCATCATAGCCATAGACGGCAGGAATAAAAGAATTTGAGAACTCGAAATTAAGCTTTTTTAATGTGGAAAATTCGTTATGGATACATTCAATCCCGATTTTTGATACGGCGACATTTAAAACAAAAGGAATAACTGAATTTTCTGTAACGGCTTCAATTTTTGAAGGATGATAAAACGGTCCGTGTTTTTCCAGGGAAATATTTATTTCATTAATCTGTTCCAGGGATATATTTTTATTTAAACACGACAGGGCTGTTAATATAACTTCATAGTTGTTCTTTTTTATAAAAGCGCCGGTTGCTTCGAAATAGTCTCCATAGGTTACAGAAAGGGAAGCGTTTTGATCCTCTTTTATCCCTGTAAATTCTCTTTTTACAGGGAGCGGCAGGTTCCATGGTTTGCTGTTTGGTTCGAGGGGTTGTGTCTGGCCTGAAAGGAAAAATCTGAGTTGTGGATTTATGTGCATCAATAATGGATCATTATTTGTATTGTTCAAGTTCCCGCAAAATTTCCGGAGCAACGGTATAGCCAAGTTCTATTGCCTTATTGCAATGGAAAACAGCCTTGTCGAATTGGCCGTTTTCCATGTAGGAAATCGCAAGGTTATTATGGGCAATCGCAAAATTTGGCTCAATTTCTATAGCCTTCAGATTTGCCGCGATGCTTTCAACAACAAGGTCTTTCATCAGGTATGCATTTGCAAGAGTGGTATACGCCTGTAAAAAGCTGGAATTATATGCAATAGCTTTTTTTAATGCGGCAATTGATTCATCAAGGTTTCCTTTCTGAAGATGAATAAAACCTATGTTGCCGTAACCTTCGGAAAAACCAGCCCTTGAATGAATTGCCTGCGTGTTGTAATATAAACAGCCGTCAAGATCACCGCGCTGAAGGCAGAGGCCTCCAAGCTGAACATAGGCTTCAGCCAGGCTGGGACTGCAAGCAATAGCGTCTTGCAGCTCTTTTTCGGCTTCTTCGAATTGTTTCAGTCCAATCAGGGCTACGGCCAGATTATAATGGGATGTTCCGCACTCCGGATTTGATGCAATTCCTGCCCTTTGCTGAGCTATGTATTCTGCTACATTTTTTGCCTTTTCCATATAATATCCTTGTGATTTTTTTATTAGTAAGTTAGAAATTATTTCCTGCGTTTTTCTAGCAGGCAATAATTTCGTAAACTTACTATACACCCCTCAAGGGGGTACTGAAAAAAGTCCCATTTATCGAGGTTAGGGGTTATTATGCGAAAGAAAAGTTGTCAAGTAAAAAACAAACAACATATGAACAAAAAATTCTTATAAACGTTTTTTGCATTTTTTCCAATTAAAATAAAAAGCATCTTTTTTCTTGACATATCAACCGCTGTTTTCTACCGTTTTACTCAATTTTACAGTTCGTATTATTGGCATGGCAATTAACAGATAAAAAAAGGGGGTTTTATGATTACCGGAAGTTTTACCGCCCTTGTTACACCGTTTAAGGATGATTCTGTGGATTACAGCGGACTTTCATCGCTGGTTGATTTCCAGATTACGAACGGAATAACCGGAATACTGGCTGTAGGTACTACTGGCGAGAGCCCAACCCTTACATGGGACGAACACAACAAGGTCATAGAAAATGTATCAAGAAAGTCCAAAGGCAAATGCTTATGT
>JAZDMF010000123.1:0-2243 GCA_043801235.1 Bacteroidota bacterium
AGGATGTTTTAACCCTTGAAGAAAAAAAACTTGCAATAAAAAATGCACTAAGATATTTTGACAAGAAACACCATCAGGTTTTAGCTCCTGAATTTGCTAAGGAATTAAAAGACTATGGCAGGATATATATGCACCGTTTCCGTCCTGATTATGATATTAATGCAAGAAATATTAATGATTTTCCACATAAATCAAAACATGCAGCAGCAATAATGTTAATGTTATGTAATAACTTAAACAATGCTGTTGCACAACACCCTCATGAACTTATTACGTATGGAGGCAATGGTGCTGTTTTCCAGAACTGGGCTCAATACCTGTTAACTATGAAATATCTTGCTGAAATGACTGACGAACAAACATTAGTATTATATTCCGGGCATCCTCTCGGTTTATTCCCTTCACATAAAGATGCACCGAGAGTGGTTGTAACAAACGGAATGGTTATTCCAAATTATTCAAAGCAGGATGATTATGAGAGGTTTAATGCAATGGGTGTTTCGCAGTATGGTCAAATGACAGCAGGTTCTTTTATGTACATAGGTCCTCAGGGAATAGTTCACGGAACAACGATTACCGTTTTGAATGCAGGAAGAAAAATATTAAAACAGGGAGAAAAAGATTTAAAAGGTAAAATATTCGTAACTTCCGGCTTAGGTGGTATGTCGGGAGCACAGGCTAAAGCTGCGGTTATTGCAGATGCAATTTGTGTTGTCGCTGAAATCAATCCGAAAGCAACAAAAAAAAGACATTCACAGGGCTGGGTTGACGAAGTTTATAATGATTTAGATAAATTAATTGAAAGACTTATAAATGCACAATGTAATAAAGAAGCTGTTTCGCTGGCATACCATGGAAATATTGTTGATTTATGGGAAAAATTAGTAAAAGAAAAAATAACTATTAATCTTGGCTCTGACCAGACATCATTACACAATCCCTGGGGGGGTGGCTATTATCCTGTTGGATTATCGTTTGAAGAATCAAATAAAATGATGGTTGACAAGCCTGAATTGTTTAAAGAAAAGGTACAGGAGTCACTGCGAAGACAGGTAACTGCAATAAATAAAATGACTGAAAGAGGCATGTATTTTTGGGACTACGGAAATGCATTTTTATTAGAATCAGGCAGGGCGGGTGCTGATATTTTAAAACCCGATGGAAAATTCAGGTATCCTTCTTATGTTCAGGATATAATGGGACCTTTATTTTTTGATTATGGATTTGGTCCTTTCCGCTGGGTATGCACTTCATCCTCTGCCGCAGATCTGGAAATAACCGATAAAATTGCAGCAGAAGTACTGGAACATATTGCCAAAACCGCACCAAAAGAAATTATCAGCCAGCTTAATGATAATATACACTGGATAAAAGAAGCAGGGAAAAATAAGCTTGTAGTCGGTTCACAGGCACGCATTCTTTATGCAGATGCCGAAGGCAGAATTCGTATTGCCGAAGCTTTCAATAATGCGGTTAAAGAAAAAAAAGTTTCCGCTCCTGTTGTAATAGGGCGCGACCATCACGATGTATCGGGAACAGATTCTCCTTACCGTGAAACTTCAAACATTTATGACGGCTCACAATTTACTGCTGATATGGCAATTCATAATGTTATAGGCGATTCATTCAGAGGAGCTACATGGGTTTCCATTCATAATGGAGGCGGAGTCGGATGGGGAGAAGTTATCAACGGTGGCTTTGGCACGGTTCTTGATGGTACTAAAGATGCAGATAGAAGATTAAAGGCAATGCTGCACTGGGATGTCAATAACGGCATAGCCAGACGAAGCTGGGCAAGGAACAAAGAAGCCATGTTTGCCATTAAACGTGCTATGGAAGCAGAACCTAAGTTAAAAGTTACTGTTCCTAATGTTGCTGATGATGAGCTGATTGATGGGTTGTTTTGATGCTGACTGTTATTAGATGTATTGAAGTTAGAAGTTAGGAGCCAGGAGTCAGAAGAAAAAAAGTTGCACAAAGACTTTGCGGAACTTTGCGAATACTTTGCGTTCTTTGCGGTTTTAAAAAAGATGGTTAAATGAAATTGTAGTTGTAAATTATAACTCAAATTTTTATAAATAAAAATAACCTTAGTAGAAATCAATTAATTCAAGTTTTGCGTAACATAAAATAACAACAAATTATTATTTATCTTTAGTGTCAAATAAGTAAAAATCAGGAATAAAACTATCAGCAAATTCCGGCTCATTATATTCAAATTCTCTTTCAAACTTTATTGAAAC
>JAZDMF010000006.1:0-2208 GCA_043801235.1 Bacteroidota bacterium
ATATTTTCTCTTTACTATTTACTATTTGCTATTAACAATACTTAACATCGAAGCTTAATTACAATTATGGAACTGAACCAAGTTAGCGAACTGAAAGCCTTGATAAGCCTGGCTGACGAACCGGACCAGAAAATTTTTCTCGAAATTTCAAATAAAATTATTTCCTACGGAAAAGGAGCTGTTCCCTACCTTGAAGAATCATGGGAGAACTCTCTTGATAATGATTTCCGCAAACGATTGCTTTTCCTGATTCACAAAATCGGTTTCAAAAACATATGCTACGAACTCGAACACTGGCTGAAGTCCGGAGCCGGCAACCTGTTACAGGCATATATGTTCATCAGCCGTCTGCAATTTCCCGGACTCAGCGAAGAAAATATAAGGAATAAACTCGAAAAAATTAAAACGGACATCTGGCTTGAGATCAATGATAATACCACTCCTCTTGAAAAAGTAAGGGTTATCAACCATGTTCTGTACGATATTCATAAATTCGGGGGTGATAAAAAGAACTTCCTCTCTGTTCAGAATTCATATCTGAACACTGTACTTGAATCAGGCACAGGAAATCCTCTTTCACTGGGTATGATTTATATGATTATATGCGGGGAAATGAAAATACCCGTGTACGGTGTGAACATGCCCGATCATTTTGTTCTTGCCTACACCAATGAAAATGCTGATGACCGCCTTGATTTTCTTGAAGAGAAATAAGTTCTATTTTACATAAATCCTTTCAGCAAAGGCGCAGTTTTCTCAAAAAAAGAAGTGGAACTTTTTCTGAAAGAGATAAAAATTGAACCGAAGGAATCGTTCTACAAACCTTGCAGCAACCCCGACATTATTATAAGGCTTCTGAACAATCTGAATTTTTCCTATGAAAAAACGGGCATGACTGAAAAAACAAATGACATTGAAATTCTTTTAAAAATATTGAACCCCTAATGTTCTCAATGGTTTCCCATTCATTTGAAAGAAAACAAAATACAGTTCCACACCCTTGATGCCTTAAGGTTTTTCGCATTCCTGAAGGTGTATCTTCTTCATGTTCCCCTGCAGGGAAATTTTCCGGTTTTCTCTTTTCTTAAAAGCGGCGGAGGTTTTGGCGTTTCTTTCTTTTTTGTGCTTAGCGGCTTTTTAATTACATATCTTCTTTCCGCTGAAAAAAAGAATACCGGCCAAATCAACCTGAAAAAGTTTTTTTTAAGAAGAAGTTTCAGGATATGGCCCCTGTACTTCCTCATATTGATTATTATATTTCTGTTGCCTTTCGGTTTTAAGGAACAGGCAGGACTGCATATTACAGGCGGATATAACCCCGACTGGAAATATTCTTTTTCTTTTTTAGAAAATTATGTAATGCTGTATAAGGACTGTTACCCGATAACCACTCCACTTTCCATATTCTGGTCGCTGTGCATTGAAGAGCATTTTTATATCGTCTGGATGCTTCTTGTATTTTTCATCCCCTTTAAAAAAATCCATTATTTCCTTATAACAGCTATCGTTCTTAGCTGGGTAGCCCGCTATGCCGAACCCTGTGTTTTTCAGGATACATTAATAAGATCGAACGATTTGTTTACCAATGCCGATTTCTTTGCATCCGGTGGAATTTTAGGATACCTTGTTGCACGTAACTACGAATCAATTTCAGGACTCTCAAGCAAAATTGTTCCTCCGGTAAAATATTCACTGATATTATTCATAATACTCATCCTTATTTTTCATGAATATGTTTTACCAGGCACACAGAATATTTTTTACATAATAAATCCTACGCTGATTGCGATTTTATTTGCAATGCTCATTTTTATTCTTATTCCTCAAGATTCAAAGATCAGGATAGGCAAAAAAAATATACTGTCGTACCTTGGCAGAATAAGCTACGGCCTTTATGTTTACCACCTTATTTTTATTCATATCACATTTCAGTATTTTATCAATCATAAAATAATACTGGATGATTGGGGAACGCTTTCCTTGTACATATTGATTACATTTGGCGGTACAGTTCTGTTAAGTATGATTTCCTTTCATTTTTTCGAAAAACCTTTTCTGCAATTAAGGGAAAAGATTTTCAAATCCCGTGTTGCCGCTTCAAGCTGAAAAAAATTCACTTCTTAATGAAATCATAAACATTTTCTGTACATTATTCTGAATTTTCGTTTTGCTTTGTAAAAAAAATATAATTTTACGATGCTTACTGTT
>JAZDMF010000022.1:0-5037 GCA_043801235.1 Bacteroidota bacterium
AAAGATACAAAAAGACTTTAAAAAAACATTCATTTGAAACATTCTGGGTATAAATATATAAGCGTTTAAAATTTGATGGAAGCTGACTATTTAATTACTTTTGTCAGAAATATAATTAATAATTCAGATATATGAATCTGAAATATTTTCTGTTCGTACCTGCATTTCTCCTTTCATTACCCCTGGTCAGATCGCAGGACACCCTGACAGTAATGTATTATAATGTTTTAAGTTATACAACATCCACCTACGGCAAAACGCATTTCTTCAAAGACATTTCAAAATACATAAAGCCCGACATCCTTGTTCTTAATGAAATTTTCAGCGACAGCGGCTCTGTTCATGTTCTGGATTATGTTCTGAACACTGATGGAGACACAAATTATGACAAAGCTGATTTTACCGACGGACCTGATTCCGACAACATGCTTTTCTATAATAAAAACAAGATCCGGCTTGTATCACAGGATACCATCCAGACGGATTTGAGAATCATTAATGAATACTTTTTATATTATAATGATTCGGCTTTTACCGCCCAATACGATAGCGTTTTATTTAATGTTTACGCTGCTCACCTGAAAGCCAGCACAGGTTCTTCCAATGAACAGCAAAGGTTGCTTGAAGTACAGAAATTTATTCAGCATCTTGCGAATGGGAATGATAAAAAGAATATTCTTTTCGGCGGTGATATGAATTTTTACAGCAGTTCGGAACCTGCTTTGGAATACCTGATTGCGCCGGGTCCCTATCAGATGTACGATCCCCTGGATTCCATCGGCTACTGGCACGATAATTCACTGTATGCCCGCCTGCATACACAAAGCACCCGCGTTTCTGCATTTGGCGGCGGAGCTACCGGAGGCATGGACGACAGGTTTGATTTTATTTTTATTTCTTCCGATTTAAAAAACGGCGGTAATTACGCAAAATACATTAACGGAACATACTGGGCTTTTGGAAATGACGGCCATCATCTGAACGACTCACTTCTTTCTCTTCCCCAATATAATAATTTACCCGACAGCATTACTTCTTCGCTGTATTATATGTCCGATCATCTGCCTGTGATTATGAAAATAATAATCAATTACGATGTATCCATTCCTGATAACGAAATAGTTTACCCTGATATATTAAAGATTTTTCCCAATCCTGCCTCTGACTTTGCATCAATAACATTTCCGGAACCTGTTTTTTCTGAAGTAAACTACGTAATTGAAACTGGAACAGGGAAAATAATTTCTTCCCGAAAGTTACATCTTAACGGAAACAGTACATTTCAGGTGAACCTGAAAGGAATAGAAAACGGAATATATTTTATACGGGTTTCAGATAACCTGAGATGCTTCTCAGGTAAAATTTCTGTTTTAAAATAAAAATTTTTTCCTGAATTATTCAATTCATCAATCGCTTTAGCCGATTTTTCATGTATAAAGCAAAGAAAGGAATATTTTTATTTTTTATTGAAAAATGCAACATTTCCGGAATATTTGAAGTATAAAAAAACAAATTATAAAAGTTTTGATTTTATTTAAAATTTTTTCATTAGTTTTACAAACTGAATAATAAAGCGAGCAATTTTGGTTATTAGTCTAAAAATCAACTTATTAATATAAAAGTATGATTTTTTTCAAGAAATGGTTCATAATACTGGTGACAGGAATCATGCTTATTACAGCATTTGAGTCATGCCACCGCCACCGCCGTTTCAAAAGAATGCTTAAGCATCGCCGTACTGTAAATGTTCACAGACATCACAGTCCCTACCAGCGGAAATTCAAGCGTAAAACAATACCTATCAATAAAAATTACATTATTAAGAGCCGACAAAACAGACCTCATTACAAATCATATTAAAAAACACCGCATTGCTGCGGTTTTTTTTTAATGCACTCTTTTCAAACCAGAGCCGTGATCGTTTTCAAACACAAGAGGAACTTTTTCCACTTCCACATTGCTTGTATCAAGCCCGTATGCTTTCACATCGCTTATACCGATTTTTTTCAGCCAGTTATAGGAATCCATGATAAACTGTTCGAAAGGAGAAAAATCGAAATCATAATTCTGAATCCTGTCAATAACCACAAAGCGGAAATCACCCATAATGTTATGATGTTTCAGTGATTCATACCTGCTGATCATATTGATTTCCCTGTTTTGAACCAGTTCGTCGATAACCTGTTTAAAATATAAGTTGATTTTTGGATCTACCTTAAATCCAAGCCTGAATTCAACGCGCATGATTACATTGGGAATTATAGTTTCAACACTGTATTCCATGGTCTTCGGCTCATCAAGTGTATGCACATGAATGAACCAATAGGTATCGGCGCGTTTCGGCCTTTTGTTAATTATTGAATAAATTATTTTTGATTCAATATCGGTTTTAAAATCGGCTCTTGTAAGATATACCAGGTTCGTGGCATATTTCGGAACAGTCTCGTCTTTGCTCAGATCAAGAATGATATGTTTATAGTTGTCAATTTTTACATACTCAAAGAAGCGTTTTTTAATATTTCTTCCTTTATACCAGATAAACATAATAAAAAACAATATTGCTGCCAATAATAATGTAAACCAGCCTCCTTTATGGAAATTATACATATTCGCAACAAGAAATGACCCTTCAACAATTATATATGTTGTTAGAAATACTCCAAGCCATAAAAAGCTTTTTCTTCTGAAACGCAGGTAAACTGTTAATAAAAATGTTGTCATCATCATGGTCAGAGTGATAGAAAGGCTATAAGCCGCCTGCATATTAGCTGATTCCCTGAAAAATAATATTACAAATATGCATGAAATCCATAGAAAAAGATTAATGCTTGGAATATACATCTGGCCTTTTATTGTTGTTGGAAATGAAATTTTAATCTTCGGCCAGAAATTCAGCTGAATGGCTTCGCTGATGATGGTATATGAACCGCTGATAAGCGCCTGGCTGGCAATGATTGCAGCCATTGTGGCAATGATGATACCGAAAAAGAGAAACCATTGCGGCATGCATGCAAAAAATGGATTAACAGAGGGATTTATTTCAGAAGCATGGCATAATACCCAGGCTCCCTGTCCAAGGTAATTTAAGATCAAACAAATTTTTACATAAATCCAGGTTATACGAATATTTTTCAATCCGCAATGTCCAAGGTCGGAATACATTGCTTCTGCACCTGTGGTACACAAAAATACAGCACCAAGTAAAAAAAATCCACCGGGATATTTGGATAAAAGTAAATATGCATAATATGGATTGAACGATTTTAATACAGTAGGATATTGTATTACGTAATAAAAACCTATAATTCCCAGCATAAGAAACCAGAAAAACATAATCGGGCCAAACGATTTTCCAATGAAATTAGTTCCAAATTGCTGTAATAAAAAAAGTAATGAAATTATTACCAGTACTATGGGCATTATTGGGATATTCTCATTAATCATCTTTAACCCTTCTACCGCGGAAACTACTGTAATTGCCGGTGTAAAAATTCCGGCAGCCAGGAAAGTGGCTCCACCAATCAAAGCAATAACATAAACCCTTCGCGCTCTTCTTCTGATTAAAGCAAATAAAGAAAAAATTCCACCTTCACCTTTATTATCGGCTTTTAAAGTTATAATAATGTATTTTATGGTTGTTTGTATTGTAAGTGTCCATATTATGCATGATATCACTCCAAAAATAAAATCAGATGAAATTCCTCCGGATGAACTATGTATTATTGCACTCATCACATATAAAGGAGATGTTCCGATATCGCCGTAAACGATACCGAGAGTGATAACAAGGCCGGCAAATGTCAGTTTGTTAATCTTAGATGATGTGTGTAATTTGTTCACCATGTCATTATGAAAAGCCTGCCAAATATATTAAAGAAACTATATCTGCAAACAAAATGATGTAAATATATTTTTATGGTTATATGCAAGTCAGAAAGCGCTGTCTGCCGTTGAAATCATTTTTTATGACAATATTGGAATATTCCCTGTTTTTAAAAATTTCCGCAGTTGCTTCAGCCAAATCTTCATTGATTTCAAAATAAAGCATTCCGTCACTTTTCAGGTATCTGTCAGCAAACCGCAATACTGCTTTGTAAAATTTCAATGGATCATCATTGGGAACAAATAATGCCAATGCAGGTTCGTGATCGAGTACATTCTTTTTCATCAGCACTTTTTCTGATTCCATTACATAAGGAGGATTGCAGACAATAATATCAAAATCGTTAACGGAAGTCCATTTCAGAGTATCAAGAACATCAAAATGATGTAAAAATATTTGAGTTTTATTATTTAATGCATTCTCTTTTGCCACCAATAAAGCAGGTTCTGAAATTTCAATGGCGTGTACTTCATAATTTGGAAGATTTTTTTTCAGGGCAATGGCTATGCAACCGCTGCCTGTACCTATATCAAGAATTTTTATTTTCTGATGTTTGTTTTTGTGATCATTTATTATCAGCTGAACAAGTTCTTCAGTTTCGGGACGAGGAATCAGAACATCCTTACAAACATTTATACGGCAGTCACAAAATAATGCTGATCCCAAAACATATTGAAGAGGTTTGTGGGTTTTCAGTTCATCGAGAGATTTTAAAATCTTTTCTTCAAAATCACTTTCAATAATTGTATCATAAGAAGAAAGGATTTTTATTTTCGTGATGTTCAGGATATGGCCTATCATCATGTATGCGATATTCTTCGCCTCAAGCTCATCGTATATGTTTGCAAGTGATGATGAGATTATCCGTATTGCTTCGCCGACTTTCATAGAATTTATAACCAAACAGCAAATTAACGAAAAATTGTAATTTTGAAATGGAATGAAAGCCGAAATCTATATAAAAAGGTGTATTGAACTGGCTGAAAAAGGCCTGGGATATACTGCTCCCAACCCATTGGTAGGTTGTGTAATTGTTAATGACGATAAAATTATCGGAGAAGGTTATCATCATGAATATGGAGGTCAGCATGCCGAAGTTAATGCCATTGATTCTGTCAAGAATAAAAAATTACTTAAATCATCAACATTATTTG
>JAZDMF010000135.1:0-2728 GCA_043801235.1 Bacteroidota bacterium
TATAATGTCAGTATTCAATAGCTATACTAAAAACGGGATACTTGCCTGCGGCAGGCAGGAATTTATACATTTTTAGAATAAAATATAGAATGTAAAATGTTCAATGTAGAATGTAGATTTTCAATTCTATATTGGATATTCCTGCCTGCCGGCAGGCACGGCATTATTCTATATTTTGCATTTTTTGGGTATTTAAAATGCAATAACCTGCCTGACGGCAGTCAGGTTTAACCCATGTGCAGTATAATAATTTCTTAAAAATCCAAATAAAAAAGGCCGCCTCGTATTTGAGACAGCCTTTAGGTTTGTGAAGATAAATTTATTCTTTCGAAATCCTTACATAGATTGATTTATCGTTGATGTTCACTGCAACGATATACATTCCCTGCGGCATATCAGTTAGTTCAATCAAATGCAGATTGATGCCTTCGGTAATTTCGATGGCTTCAGTATTTATCATTTGTCCCATCATATTGAATAGTTTAATGTGAGCAGTACCTGCCTGATCTGAAACAAAGCTCAGCATGGTATTGCCGGCAGTTGGGTTTGGATAAATATTCACATCGCTTATACCTTCAGCAAGTTCAGCAGTATTCAGGTTCTGGAGTTTGGAAGAATTCGTGGTAAATGTACTTGTAGGGGTGTATGAAGTCCATCCTGAGCCATAATCAGCCGAAACTTTCCAAGTGTAATCCGTACCTAATGTTAAGCCGGTAAGCGAAATAGAAGGAACAACAGAAAATTTGTAAATGTAGCTTGTAAATCCTGTTTTATAATACATGATTTTGTAATTCACCGCACCTTCAATTCCTGTCCAGCTTAAGTCTTCTTCGGTGGGTGAAACAGGAGTAGCAATTAATACAGGATTAGTGGTTGTAAATGTATCTGCAGGAGTAAACGCAGTAAATCCGGAACCGTAGTCGGCGCTAACCTTCCAGAAATACTCAGTATTAGGTGCAAGGGTTGGAAGTGTTATTGAAGTGCCAGCAGTAGATTTATAACCATAGTTTGTAGTACCTGTAGGAGCATAAACAATTTTATAATTAACTGCACCGGTAAAACCGCTCCAGATAAGGGTTGCACGGTTGTAACTAATTGTATTGACAGTCAGACTGGGAGGAGTAAGTGTTGTGAAGGTATCAGCAGCTGAGAAATACATCCAGCCAGCGCCGTAATCGGGGCATACTCTCCAGAAATAATCTGTTCCTTGTGTCAGGCCGGTCAATGCAACCGATGTGCTGCTGGTGACTTTATAACCGTAGTTGGTAGTTCCAACGGGAGCATAGGCAATTTTGTAATTTGTCGCACCGGAAAAGGCGCTCCAGTTAAGGGTTGCCTTTGAAGTAGTAATACCATTTACAGTCATGGTGGGAGCTTTAACGGCATCGTCCCAGTTGGTTGCTATGCGGATACCATCAATAATGGCAACAGGAACATTCGCTCCTTGTCTCAAAGCAACAGAACCACAGTTAGCAAGGTCAGTTGATGCAACATCAGTGTATGTTAAAGTAGATGCTGGTTCAGCACCTGAAATATCAGGATTTATAAAAAGCTCGACATTGTCATTGGCAGCTCCAACAACGAAAGTGTACTTAACAACCAATAAATAAGTGGTGTTATATGAATAAAGTGTGGGTGAATAATTTATTATTGTGGTGCTTGCTTTCGAAATTCCAAATAAAAGATTGCCTGCTCCGTCATCTTTTGCGAAAACTCTCCCGCGAAAGGTAGTTCCTATGGGGTCAGGGCCCAAATGGAAGAAATAATCACCGGTTGTATTTACCATCATAATATTGACAAGGAAAGCTGCATATACACTGCCTGTTGTTTGGGAAGTAAAAGTATGATTGTCATCCTCGCCAGATAGAGTAAGTGCTACAGTATTTCCGTAGCCATTGGAAGCATATCCGGCATAGTAAATAGGTATGCCGCTTACAGCGATAGCATTAGTGCCGCTACCACTGTGGGCTGTCCATCCGTGTGTTGTAATTAAATCGCTTGCAGGATAATTGAAATTCTCAACGTACAGCGGTTGAGAGAAAGTTTTTCCGGAAATAAAAAGAAGGAATCCGGCAAACACAACTAGCGTAAGAAATGTTTTGTTTTTCATAGTTAAGGTTTTTGTTTATTAATTCATTGAGTTTATCTTTTTCGGGATTACAAAAATATATTTTTTTTCAATATCGGGAGGTGTATATTATATATTTCTCGGAAAAAATGCAAAAAAAAATAAAGACAAGAACGGCACAGACGTTTTATTTTTTCGAAATCCATTTCCCTGTTGTCAGAAAATACTTACTGAAGTTATTGGCGCAAAGGCATGAATGTACTGGCAGTACGTTAACTACATCTCCGATTTCAGTGCTTTCAAAAAATGTTTTATTTGTTCTGATAATTCCGTGTTCCTGAGTGACTGAAATAATTTTCGTATCAGGAATTATAGCTCCCCATTCATCAGTATCTGATTTTGCCACGAGCCCGTATATTCTGTTGTTGTTTTTATCAGTAATAAAATCTTTTGAAAGATGCACAGCACCTCCGTATATTACCAGTTCGCATCGTTCTTTATTTTTTGAAACAACTGGACAAGCTACTGAAACAGCTATCTGTTCAGGTTTGCAGGAACCAAGATGATATTGCATCGCGTCATAAAAAACAAAATTACCCGGACGTATTTCGTCAATTCCGGTGAAATCATCCATTATACTGCATGAGGGTGTATCTCCCA
>JAZDMF010000078.1:0-10102 GCA_043801235.1 Bacteroidota bacterium
TGAATTTAAAAAAACCATTGAAAGCCTTGGTGAAACTCCGCTGCCGAAGCTGATAAAACGGCCTGTGGAACCTGAAGATAAAGAAAGGTATCAAACAATTTTTGCCAAACACGAAGGAGCTGTTGCTGCACCCACCGCCGGAATGCATTTCAGCCGTGAGCTAGTTAAAAGGCTTGAATTGCTGGGTATTTCATTTGCCGAAATTACATTGCATGTTGGATTAGGGACATTCAGAAGTGTAGAAGTGGAGGATCTTTCAAAACATAAAATGGATTCAGAGCAGATTATTATTGAAGAAAAGGCTGCAAATACAGTAAACAAAGCCAAAGAAAACAGAAAGCGTGTTTGTGCTGTCGGCACCACCGTTTCAAGAGGCATTGAATCATCGGTTACCATCAGCGGAATGCTGAAACCATTCAACGGATGGACAAATAAATTTATTTTCCCTCCGCACGAGTTCAGTGTGGCCAGTGCCATGATAAGCAACCTGCATTTGCCGCATTCGACTTTAATGATGCATATTGCCGCCTTCACAGGTTTCGACTTTTTACAAAAGGCATACAAGGAAGCAGTTAACGAGAAATACAAATTTTTCACCTATGGCGATGCCATGCTGATTTTATGATTTTTTTTCCTTCCTGAAAAATAATTAATGTTATCGGAATATAAAAAATACGCAATCATTGTAGCAGGCGGCAAAGGCGAACGGATGCAAACCGCATAACCCAAGCAGTTCATTAATGTTGGCGGGAAACCTTTGCTGATGCATACACTTATGGCTTTCAGCAGATTTGATATTCATCTTGAAATTATTCTTGTCCTTCCGGATGATCAAATAAAAAACTGGGGACAGATATGCAGAAAGTACCATTTTAATGTAAGGCATCAGGTTATTGCAGGAGGCCCGGAACGTTTTCATTCGGTTAAAAGCGGATTAAAGCTGGTTGAAAAGGAAAGCCTGGTTGCAGTACACGATGGAGTAAGACCTTTATTAACGCTCGACCTTATTAAAAGAACTTTTGAAGCCGCAGCAAAATACGGTGCTGCTATTCCATGTATTGAAGTGAAAGAGTCTCTGCGTGAAATTAACGGAGCTTCATCTGTTCCCGTCGACAGGCATACAATGAGGCTTGTACAAACACCGCAATGTTTCAAAAGCGGCCTTCTGACGGATGCGTATAATATTTCCTTTCAGCCAAAATTTACCGATGATGCCACTGTTGTTGAAAATGCCGGACATAAAATTTTTATTGTTGAGGGCGATCCCCTGAACATAAAGATTACCCTTCCGATGGACCTGATTATAGCCGAATCACTGATTTCAAAAAGCTAAGATATTTTTCTCCCTTTCCACGTATTTGCCGCAAAATTTCCGGCAATTCCAATAAGCGATACATAAATAATATAAAGAACCTGCAGTGGCAGATAGTACATCAGCAAATTTCTTCTTTTTGCAAAACCTGTGATGCTTATAAGTATAGGAAGATCGACAATGCATTTGGCAGCAGATAAAACAATAAAAGCTGTGAATATCATATTACTGAAAAAAGACAATATGCCGCCAGATAATATTAAAAAATTTGCCAGAAAGACGATGACGGAAGTAAATAATGCAGGAAAGCTTCTGTAGCCGCGGCTTTTGGAAACCCAGCGCATACGCTGGGAAAGAAAATTTTTTAGGCTTTTCTCAGAGCGGGTATATACAATGGCATCAGCCGATTTAAGAACTCCGATTTTCCGGGGATATAGTTTTTTTATTTTAAAAAGCAAAAAAATATCATCACCCGAAGCATAGCGGGTATTGCTGATGTACCCGCCGGCCTCAGTAAAAGCATCACGGGTATACGCAAGATTGGCCCCGTTGCACATCACCGGAAAATTTCCTGAAACGGAGCCCAGTCCCGATGCAACAAGACTCATAAATTCCAGGCTTTGTAAACGGTTAAACTTTCCTTTTTCATTATTAAAAAGAACAGGCCCTGCAATCAACACGCATTTTTTTTCTTCATAAAAACTTACGATTGACGAAATCCATTTCGTGTTTGTTATGCAATCTCCGTCGGTTGTTATGATAAGTTCGCCGGATGCTGCTGATACAGCTTCGGTAATAGCCTGCTTTTTAAAAATCAGTTTATTAAGTGATAATTCAAGTAATTTAATCTGATGTTTTGTCTGGGTATGGATATGTTTTTTAATAAGGAAAACAGTATCATCGGTGGATGAGTCGTCGCAAATAATAATCTCAAAAAGATCGGCCGGATAATCCTGAGAAGCGATGCTTTGCAAACAGCGGATAATGCCCGATGATTCATTTCTTACCGGAATAACAACACTTACCCTTGTTTTGAAAGGAGAAGTTTTTTTATTATAGGGCGGAATTTTCACCCAGGAGATAGTAAAAAATAAAATAAGCAGGGTGTATATGGCTGCAATGATGATGATAATAAAGAATAATATATTTTCGTACATAGCCGCTGTTTTATCTGAAAAATTTCAGTCTGAAAATAAATAGGGCGCCCAGAACTGCGGGTACCGCCAGGTTGATTAACCACAAAGCGGATGAAGCCGTAAGTATGCCCAGGTCAGTTTGTCCTGACATACTTTGTGCGCTGCAAAACATTCCAATAAAATAAATGGCTACCGATCCGCGTATGCCCAGTTCGGTAAGTGCAATGGTGGGAATGGCTGCCATTACCAGATAAACCATTGCCAGAAGAATGAAGGCTTCAGTATAAGGAATATTTATTCCGAAAAGCGTAAGTAAAATAAAAAACTGGGTCATGAAAATAATATACCGGAATAAGCTCAGGAAAAGAATACTCAAGAGCTCATGAAATTTATAAAAGGTAAAAACGAGACTGTAATGCCTGAATTTTTGAAAGCGGGGAGGCAGTTTGTTTACAAGGGTGGTCATGAACGATACATTGAAAAAAAGAAGAAGGAGTATAAATATCAGCACGGCTACAATAAGGATAAACGCATAGAAAAAGTAAGAAGGACTTTCCGACAGGTCGATGTATTTGTAAACAAACAAAATAAAACAAACCGAACCTGAAATGATGGTAATAATAAGCTGACTCATGCTGCCCAGCATGGTTATCAGCACGCCCTCCCACCGGGAGGCTTTTTCAAGAACGAAA
Source organism: Bacteroidota bacterium (assembly GCA_043801235.1). Lineage (GTDB taxonomy): Bacteria > Bacteroidota > Bacteroidia > Bacteroidales > CG2-30-32-10 > DAOQAK01. The sequence continues at coordinate 3,141 of JAZDMF010000078.1, forward strand.
ACCCTGCCTGCATATTCCCCCACGCGGTTGGGCGTGAAAATACTTACCGTGATGCCTGAAAAAACGGCTGTAAACGATTTGAAAAATCCGACTTTTTCAATTTTGCCGATCATGAATTTCCATTTCAGCGTTTCGGTTCCCCAGTTGCAGAGCATAAGGATTATAACTAAAAAAATACTTGGAAAAAAGTTTCTCTGATGGATAATACTGCTAAACGATGACACAAGATCATCAATGTTTTCCTTAATAAAAATTCTGCGGTAAATAAACCAGAAAGCAATGAGAATAATTGCAGCCTTTATCAGGAGGCTGTATATTTTATGTATTTTTGTGCGCTTACTCATATATGGCGATGAAAGACAAAGTTATTTTAGGCATTGATCCCGGCACGAACATTATGGGATACGGCCTGATACAAAATAAAAATAATTCTATCGAACTGTTAACTTTGGGAGTGGTGAAACTCGCCAAACTTGTCAATCAGCCACTAAAACTAAAAAAAATTTTTGAAACCACGCTTGAAATAATTGACAGGTATAAACCCGATGAGTTTTCGATTGAGGCTCCGTTTTACGGAAAAAATATTCAGTCGATGCTGAAATTAGGCAGGGCACAGGGTGTGGCAATAGCTGCCGCGTTATACAGATCGGTGCCGATTTTTGAGTATTCCCCTCGTAAAATAAAACAATCCATTACCGGCAACGGCAATGCATCGAAGGAGCAGGTATCGGCAATGCTTTGTACCTTGTTAAAGATAAAAGAAGCTCCGGAGTTCTATGATGCAACCGACGGATTGGCCGCTGCGGTATGCCATCATTTTCAAAATAATGTCACTTCTGACGGAAAAAAATATTCGGGATGGAAAACTTTTTTAAGCGATAATCCGGAAAGAAAAATCGGGTAATTTTTCAGATAATAGCAGAAGATATTTTTGCGGCAATCTCCAAGAACTCTTCCTGTGTACATTTTAATTTCGGCCGGCTGAAATCAATATCATATATTCCATTGATGGGAACAAGATGAATATGTGCGTGCGGCACTTCGAGGCCGACAACAGCAACACCCACTTTTTTACAGGATATGGTTTTTCCGATGGCTACAGCTGTTTTTTTTGCAAGAAGGCAAAGCTCGCTGTACAAATCATCATCAAGATCGAAAAGATTGTCCGTTTCTTTTTTAGGAATTACAAGTGTATGGCCTTTTGACAGCGGATTGATATCGAGGAAAGCAAAACAGTTTTTTGTTTCCGCAATTTTATAGCAGGGAATTTCGCCACAAACTATTCTTGTGAAAATGGATGCCATAACAGCTTATCGTTTTATTTCAAGAATTTCAACGCTCAATGAACCGGCAGGGATTTTAATATCCGCTTTATCGCCAACGCTTTTTCCGAGAAGGCCGTGGGCAATAGGAGATGTAACTGATATTTTTCCCTCTTTCAGATCGGCTTCATTTTCGGGAACCAGGGTGTATGTCATAACAACATTGTTCTTCAGGTTTTTAATTTTTACAGTAGAAAGAATAAACACTTTTGAATTGTCGAGTTTTGATTCATCAATAATTTTGGCATTGCTTATCAGCCCTTCCATTTTGGAAATTTTAAGTTCAAGCATAGCCTGGGCATTTTTCGCAGCATCGTATTCGGCATTTTCGGTAAGGTCGCCTTTGTCCCTTGCTTCGGCAATCTGCTTCGAAATCATAGGCCTTTCCACTGATCTTAGCCTTTTCAGTTCTTCTTTAATTTTTTCCAGTCCTTCTTTTGTATAATACTTCGGCTCCATGATATAAAAATTTTAACCGTTCCCTCCTGTATATAAGATAAAGAATCCCGAGTACTCGGGATTCTTTAAGCAAAGATAATATTTTTTTTATTACTTACAGATTGATGCGGACACCCATGCTGTGTGTTCCCTGAAACGGATCGGTAGCCCTGTAAGAATAGTCGAGGCCAAACGAAGAACCTTTTTCTTTATTCAGAGGTACTTCAACGGTGAAACCGCCGCAGGGGCCAGTATAGGCTGTGGTTCTGTCGGCTTTATTTGTGATGCCTTTTTCATATGCATAGCCCGCTCTAAGCATCAGGTAGCTTTTGAATCCGTATTCAAGGCCGATAATATACTGGTCTTTGGTGAATGAATTGGATGTAAAATTACCGGCAGCTGTGAGTTTGTGATTTTCGTTTAATTTAAAATCGTAGGCAGCGCCAATGTTTATGAGCGATGGCAATTCATAATCGGCCGAACGCTGTTCAACGGTAAACTGGTTGTCATTTCCGGGAATAAATCCCCTGAATGATAAACCATCGCCTTTGAATTTCATGCGCGGGCCCACATTTTTCATGGATATTCCGAATTTTATGTTCTCGGCTTCACCGGTTACATACTGTATGCCGGCATCGATGGCAACGCCCTGTGCTGAAACATCGGAAACAGATTCGGAAATGATTTTAAATGTGATACCTCCGTAAATACTGTTCGAAAAAGCTTTTGCATAGGATATTGCAATATTCATCAGGTTGGGTGAAAAGGTGCCGATTCCACCTTCGGGAAGGTCAACGGTGGTGATCAGTAAATCGCCGAACGACATGGAAGTAACCGAGAAGCTGAGCACGCCCGTTTCGCTTAATCTTTGCGACAGACCGAAATTGTTGATTTTAATGCCGGAGCCTTTCAGCCATTGGGTATGCGAGAAAATAAGTTCGGTTTTAGTGGTGAAAGCAGTACCGGCAACATTCATGTAAATTGCTTCCAGGCCATGAACGGTGGCTGAATTAGCGCCGCCCCAGCCAGAGCTGCGCGCCCAGGGATTTATCAAAAGTTCGGAGGCGCCTGCCTGCCCCGACCTGTCTTCATTCCCGGCCTGAACATTAAGTACAGGAGATAATGTAATTATTAATATTACAATCGCTGAAATTTTATAAATGCTTTTCATATAATGAATGGGTTATCGTGAATACAAATTTTATTACATTATCAGTATGAATTCAGGTCGATGGGGCGAAGAGTGCCGAACCATTTAATAACTTTCTCGCCAATGCCTTCCGCTTTCACATGAATGATGTAAACGCCTCCGGATATGGGTATTCCTGCATAGTTCTTCAGGTCCCAGTCAATAGAAGTCCTGATTTCATCTTTGGTATATTGCCTTACAAGCACACCGTTCACCGTGTAAATGGAAACGGTACATTCCTCGGGCAGGTTGGTGATTTTGATCCTGTTGTCGAGTTGATTTTCTTCGTATGCGCAATATCCGTAATAGGGGTTGGGAACAACATTGATCAGGTCAAGGGCAGAGGTTGCAGCATCAATATTACCTGTTTTAGTCATAATATCATCTGTAGAGAAAGTGTACATCGGGAAATTATTGTTTTGTATATTGGTGGTAGCACCATAGGTAGAGTAATTGATTTTGTATGGCTTTGCAACTCTTATGCGTATTTTTACATCATTGGAAAGCCATGATTCATTTTCAACAGCCATAGGAATGCCGGCATAAATAACATTTACGTAAACTTTCCCTTGATTAGAAGAAAGCAGGGATAATGTTGAATCTATCCATGCGCATTCATCATATTCCGGTGGAGTGAACTCCATTGGATTACCGGGATCTGGGATTGGATCATTGTGTCCGACAATATATACATAATGCTGGCCTCCCCACAAAATATTTCCAAGATCTGTAAAATAATTTGAGGTCGGATTAAATATCATATCTCTTCCGTTTTCACCTATAAGCCACGAATTTTCGCCAAACATAATATTTAACCTTTCACCGGTTTCAACATTTATAACATAACCGGGGAACCATCCCATTCCAGTACCGGTACCATCGGGTAAACCGTTCTTGCCAACGGATTGAGCTTTTCTTTTATTAAATTTTTTTGCGTTTCCTTCGGCCAGTACCGGGTCATCGCAAGTTTCAAGCACAACGCATCTTGACCATTTACTCTGGTCGGGAGTAAAAACAATATCGACACTTGCAAGATATTCCATTTTACATAATGAATGGTAAGTGGAGTAGGCTAAGCCGTATCCTAACACCCCTGAGCCATCATCGCTCTTTCTGGAACATAGCCTGTAAGGCGCCCATGTTCCGCCTAAACCAAAAATACCGGGTATCATTTTTTCATAATTTTCATCGGGGTCTATCCAATTATTCTCCTCAATATCGGAATTAGCCGGGATGTCATCTTTATTAGTCCCGGAACGTATCCAGTTCCAGTAACCTCCTCCGTCAATATCGGGTACACCTGTAAGCCAGCGTTTCGAACTGTCGGCATAAGAAATAGTAGCCTCAAGGAATCCATTCTTTGTAGCGGCTGCAATATTACCGGGTTTATATACCTGTTCTATGGTAATCGACAAACCAAGGTCAAGAAGAAGTTGTTCGTTTGCCACGCGTATTGTTTTTTCAGAAAATACAGTATCAAGGTTATTGTTGTATAATAGCTGCCATGAAGCGCTGTCAACAGTGGAAACGGTATCGGCAATGAATTTCAATGTATAGTTACCTGATTTTACGTTAAGCGGATCGACAACTTTGACATTAACCGGTCCCTTTGAATTTTCATATTCAGGAGTAAGCATGAAATTATTAGTCAGTATCTGATCAAAGGATGCCTGAGTCAGGTCAAGTATATTTCCGCCATTTCCCTGTCCTTCAATACGTGTAATTTTCGGACCGGTACCATAAACTGAATTCATAACGGTGCCACCAGCTTCAGGGGAAGGATTATGTGGAATACCGGTATATACGACAATATTTTTGCGCCCGGCCAGGTATGGTTTTTTCTGACCTGCAAGTCCATTGAGAACATTCGGATCCTGGCTGTATTTCAGATATTCATTATACCCGTATGCAAGCGCCAGGTAGTAGTACTGTTTATGGTTAACCAAACGGTTGTCACCGGAAGCAAACATATCGGTTACCACGCGGAAGGAATGAACAATGCCTTTGTTTTCACCATTCACTTCTTCAACCGGAGTATTACCAGAAATTGCTTCATTGTAATAGTAGTTTACAAGCTGGGCAACAGGAGTTCCGAATTTATTGGTATCTTTAATGTCGCACTGTGCAACCAGTCGTGCTCTGTCGGGATCGTGAATTTCGGAAACGGAAACAGTAGCATCCTTCAGCTGGAAAATCTGGTAACCCTGGAAACGGTAAAGTGAATCATAACGAGGAAATCCAGGTTGTGGTAATGTGTCAGGAGAAACAATTGAAGGGTCCCATTCGGAATATGATTCAAGTTTGTTATTTGAAGTATTGCTGTTTTCGAGATAAATTATAATTTCCTTATCAAGTTCCTGTATGGTAAGGTCGGGAGCATCGGGACCGTCAACAACATCAAAGCAGTTGTCGAACAGGCGCTGGCATTTGTCATCGGTAACCCTCAGCAGTTCAACAGAGGCCCAGGCACCGCCGGAGCTGGCTCTTGCCCAGGGAATGCCCACGGTAATATAGTTTACTGCGCCGGGTTCAAGGGTAAAGGGGCCGGCAGAATGCATAAAGCGGCGGTCGTCAGGTTGGTTACCTGCTGTTACTTCTGTCCAGTCATCAGGGTATACACTTGGCGTCTGGCCGGCAGTTCCCCAATGGCAGGGATCTGAATCGCCGGGGAACATAAAATCGCATTCAGGGCCGACAACACCGGGACCCGGAGCGTGGGCATTTCCGCCCCACTGCATTTTTGTTCCGTCTTTCCAAATACCTCTCAGATAATTATAATAGTCGATGGCTATTTCAGGATCGCCAGTAACAGTTGCATTGTTGTTATGATATACAAACCGCCTCATTCCGAAACGTTCATTATCAATAATCGAATCGCCGAAGTTAACGCCGTTGATGCTTACATCGCAAATCTGTTCCCCGTCGCTGTCATATTTCGGATTGTCAATGCCATCGGGGTCCATATATGGTCCCTGGAAGAAATCAACGCCTATAGCGGGAGGTTGTGTGCCGTATTCCTGTGGTTTACCGCTTCCGTCAAAGTCATCGCCGTTATAGCAGTAACCCAGACCTCTCTTCACATCGCATCCGACATAGTCGTCAAGATGATATCCAAGGTCGGCATCAATCCACTGGCTGAAATAAGTTTCGGTCAGACGGTAGGTGGAACGGTTGATGATTTCATAGCTATAAAAAGACATGTTGTTAATTTCGTCGTTGGTGGCAAAAGCGAAAGCCTGCGCCCTTATTTCAAAACCAATGGGGGCGCCAAGAGATTCAGTATGTATATTTCCTTTGTCGTTAAACACCCACCACAAAGTCTGGTCGCCTTTCAGAACCTGGTCAACAAGAATGCCATTGCCTTCGGCTGTAGTTGCAGCGGGGTTGCCCATATTTTTGGGATCGGAAGGGCAGAGATCATTGTTTATGTCGTAATAGGGATAGTCTCCGTCATTTGTCGGATCATAATTACCACCACCATCCCTGTCGAAAAACGGTGCGAGGTAATAGCTCTGGCTTGCCCAATTCTGTCCTTCGGGGTGAGCCGGCCAGTCTAAAATTGATCTGGGAATCTCATATTCAGGATAAGCATCTTTATCGTTCCACCAGGCAATAAAATCATCAACTTCCTGGCGTGTCATAACAAAATGTTTATCGTACAGTTCGCAGGTGGATGCATCTACTGAAGCGGTACCGTCGTTCGTAAGAGGTCCGGGCCAGTAATCGTTACCAACTTGGCGGAAGCGGAGGGCGGCAACCTTGAGCTGTCCGTTAACATCCACTCCTCCAATCCACAGGGCGCCGGCGAAAAGTGAAGTTTTGCCCGAGCCTTTTGGAATTTCGTATTTGGCAGTGCCAATAAGATCCCACCACATATCACCGCCGGTATTGATACGGGCTCTGACATTATTAATATTCAGGTCGGTGCTTCCGGTTGCGGGAGAACATGCTTCGGCGGTTTCCCTGTTTACACCGGATGTTTTATTATCTCCGGTAGTTCCGTGATGTTTTTC